>JAITEJ010000011.1 GCA_031282095.1 Clostridiales bacterium | reverse complement strand
CATTGAATAAGCCGGCGCAGTCCGTTTGCGTAATATTCCGCATTTCTTGTCATAATATTGTCCTCCTTATGAAAACACCTTAAAAATATTCGTTTGCTTGAATAATAAGAAGCGGTTTCTTTAAAAATCTAATGTTCCTTCAACGGCAAGCCGATAGCGAATGTCTTTCGTTATGTCGGCGTCCGAATGAGATGCGGCAAAATCCCTTACGGACAGTCGCAATCTTGCCAAATCGTTAAAGGACAACCAACCGTCCTTTGCCACCTCGCGCAGGTCCCAACCCACGCTTTCCCAATAGTCCAGCGTCCTCGCCAGCAAATTTATATGCCATTGAGCAGTAGGCGAACCTTGTCCCTCCATAGGGCTGCCGGGCATGGGCATAAACGGACTCGGATCGGCATATATACCTCGTTCGGTAAGGTACTTTAACCCCTCGAAATAGCTGTCAAAAGGCTCTAAACCCGCGATTAAAATACTTCGCACATTACGCGGACCGAAAACCTGCACGGCATAGTCGAGCGCTTTCAGCCATGTGTCCCGCCCGACGATGCTCTCCTTTCCCGGACATAAGCCGCGGAAGAGATGTTCGTTCCAAACCTCCAAGTTAAAGAAAACGTATTCCCAACCGGCCTCTTTAAGCGCTTCGATTTTTGAAAAATCGGTCGGCGCCGCCACGAGGACGTGTCCGCCGGGGACACTTTTTGTTCCCAACCTCTCGCATACCGCCTTACCCGTTTCGATAATAAAATCGACCTCTTCACGGTTAGGCAGTATTCCGCCGGTAATTTCCAAACGCCGTACGACGCCCTCCGTATAAGCCGCTTCCGCGACCTCCGCTATCTGCCGCGGCTTTTGGATAAAAAAGCCGTTGCGTTTCGGAATTATCGCGTTATTGGAATTCAAGGCGCAAAAACGGCACTGTCCTCCGCGCTTTAACGTGTGGCAATAAGTGTTGTACGTCACCATAAGTTCATCGCCCAAACGGTGTTGCGCAAGAAAACGCATGGGGACATCGTCGCTCGTATTCAAGCCGTAGAATTTCGGGCGAGGCTCGTATTCCACGGGAAACAGCCGCATTCCGTTGACTTTTAAATACAGCGTTCCGCCGGCGCGTTCGAGAGAGAACGGCGCATTTTGATTTACGTTTATCGGCACATGAAAGCCGTGCGGCAGTGAAAGCTCGCTTGGCAGTACGCTTTCTTTTTTTCCGTGATTGAGGTCGTATTGATAAACTCCCAAAAGTTCCTTATGTACGGTGCCTACGTTTTCGCGGGCGCTTTCCTCTAAGCTTACTCCCGTAAGATACAGCGCGGCTTTTATAAGAAATATTTCTCCCTCTCCGAAAAGCGTTTCCGCACGCCCCGGTTTGGATATAACGCGCCCGATGAGCCTGTCGAAAACGGATGCCTTTTCGTTTTTCACGGAATCCAACGGTAAAGCGCTTTTTATCTGATTTTGCACCCGGATTTCAAGCTTTTTTATAGCGTCCATTCCTGCGACCTCTTCTCATACTAATCATATCTGATTTGTATGTTTAAAGTATAACATAATATTTAACGCCGCGCAAGCCCCATACGCCGTCAAAAATAAAAAAATTAAAAACTAGGCCGCGTTTTTATAAAGCGCGGCCTAATAATCGTTAAATTCGGATTGTAAGGTTTTTTAAAGGAACGCTGCCGCCTTTAACGGCAAGCATTTACGGTTTCGTTCAACTACTTATCGGATATGCGGTTCCGGTCAGACGGAAAATGCACCGAGCATGATTCGCGATTCCGAAAAACTCCCCGCCGGATATATTTCCGATATCGAATTTTACCTGCGGACGAGAACGGAACACGGAAGGAATTTATTCCGCCGTGCGTGCGGCGAGGGCGGCGCGCATATATTCAAGATCCGCATCCATAAAAGCGTACATTTCGTTTATACGGGTTTCGTCGCGGTCGGTGCCGTGCATTGCCACGCAACAGTGCAGAATGCCGCGGTAAGAGTTGCAGGACAGTTGAATATAAGGGGTGTATTTCATGGAACCCGTCATAAAAACGTCCCTGGCGGGAGTGTCGAACACTACGCGGTCGTTTTCGACGATTCCTATATTCGAGAGCGCGACCAGTGGATTGTTAAACACCTTGCGCATGGTGGCGCGGGCGATCGGATAGGGCAGGGTGAAGAACGCAAAGCGCAACAATGCCAAACCTTGAAGCCCCGGATAAGACGCTTTATTTTTGTTCATCTGCTCCGTCATTTTTTGTACGGCGGTTACAAGATCCTCGTCCGGCGGATTATCCGTTTGGCAGATGACCTTAGAAACGAAATTCGTCAAGCCCTTCGTCTGCTTATTTTTCAGATAGCGGCGTAAATCGACTATACAGTCTAATTCCAACGGCACGGCTTTTTCGGGCGCGATAACGCGCGCCATTGCGCGGGAATATACGGTCAGAAACACGTCGTTAAAGGTGCTGCCGTAAAGCTTTCCGAAATCGCGCATAATCTTAAAGTCGGAGGGCATATAGTCGTGCAACACGAAACGCGGCGAGGCATATAAGCTTTTTTCGTACGGAAAACCGTGCTTCTCGGTATTTTTTTGACCGTAATTCATCATTAAGGCGGATTTGAGCTTATCGCTTAGCTTAAAATCCTTATAGAGCTGCTTAAAGGCGCGGCTGCCGCTCTTGAACGGGTCAGTGTAACGGGGATCTTTCGCGAGGTTTTCATAACATCTCGACAGCAGATACAGCACTTCCTTCAGATTGTTGCCGTCGAACAGCATATGATTTATCAACATGCAGATGTTATCTTGCTTTTCGCCCCTGAAAACCGCGATTTTGATTTGCGGGCCTTTTTCTTCATTAATTCTGTTCGAGAGAAAATTCATCATTTCCCGTTTTGAACCGTTTTCCACGATTTGGAACATATCGTTCAACGTAAAAGGCTGCGCTATCCAATGAGCGCGTATCGGTCCCGCCTTATATTTGCAACGGAATATCGGGAAAATGTCGAGCAATTGTAAAAAAGCTTGCTTAAATCTGTCAATGTCGAGCCGATCGTCTAACTCGATGATTACATGCATCATGTGATCGTTGTAGTTCTCAAAGAACTTCTGAACGGTGTCCCACATTTCCGCCTTGTGTTTTTTGGGCATATCTACTCCTTGCGTTCCCCCCAGCAACGCTTGTTTTGTTTATACCATATACCGCGGTAATTGTCAAGAGCTATTTTCAATTTTTACACATCAAATTCGGATTTTAAAGAATTTGTTCAAGAGACCGTCAAAATACACGAGACAGCGGCGTTTCTATTGAAACGCCGCCGTTTTAATGACTTGCTCAACTGAACGCGCATATTTTCGCGCGTATTCGGGAATACTTTACCGATTGAAACGCGACGCTTAAGAAAAATTCCTCCGCTTTATGGTTTTACTAACCGACCGCGCGTATTTTGGCACGAATTCCGAAAATTTACCTATTGGAACGTAACGTTTAAGAAAAATTCCTCCGCCTTATGGTTTTGCTAACCGACCGCGCGTATTTTGGCACGAATTCCGAAAATTTACCGATTGGAACGCGACGTTTAAGAAAAATTCCTCCGCCTTATGGTTTTACTAACCGACCGCGCATATTTTCGCGCGTATTCGGGCATATTTTACCGATTGGAACGCCGTTGCTTTAAAAAACTTATTCCCGTTGTATTGCTTCCTTGATCGACCGCACATATTCTTGTACGGGTTTCAGAGAGTTTTCTCCGTACCGTTCCACTATCTTGACTATCGCGCTGCCTATTATGACGCCGTCCGCGGTTTTGCTTATCTCCGCCGCTTGTTCGGGAGAGCTGATGCCGAAACCTACCGCCGCGGGTACGGAAGACGCCGACCGCGCGGCGGAAATGATTGCCGTGAGATCGGTGGTAATTTCGCTTCGCACGCCCGTAACGCCCATAGAGGACACTATGTACAAAAAGCCGTCCGCGTCTCCCGCGATTTTCGCTATGCGCTCTTCCGATGTGGGCGATATCAAGGATATGAGGTCTACGCCGTGCGCTCTCGCGATTTGTTTCAACTCTCCTTGCTCTTCGTAGGGCATATCGGGTATGATAAGTCCGTCAACGCCCGTTAAGGCGCATCTTTTGCAAAACTCTTCGTAGCCGTAGCGGAACACGGGATTGAGATAGGTGAGAAACAGCAGCGGAACAGAGGTTTTTTCGCGAATGTTTTTTACCGCCGTAAACAGCGTTTCTACGGATGTTCCGTCTTCCAACGCCCTTATGTTGGCGCGCTGAATCACTTCGCCCTCCGCGATAGGGTCGGAAAAAGGAATTCCGATCTCGATTATATCCGCGCCCGCTTCGGCCATGCCGATTACGAGCTCCTCGGTTTTTTCGACGGAGGGATCGCCGCCCGTCACAAATGCGATGAATGCCTTTCCGTTTTTGAAAGCGTCGGTTATTTTACTCATAGGTTACCTCTTTTCCGATAAAAACGATTGCCGCCGGCAATATTCCGTTTTCAATCTTTATCTGTTTCCGACGTCCGCTGCAAATGCGACGAATGCATTGCCGTGCGGAAACGTGTCTTTTATTAACTCATGTGTTACTTCTTTTCTCGCAGAAACGACTGCCGCCGACAATGTTTCTATTTTGGTCATTTTCAGTTTTGCCGAATTCATGGGTTTATTCGTATAATTTGATTCCTTTATACCGCGCTATAGCCGCTACGTCCTTATCCCCGCGACCGGAAACGCAAACTATTACGCTGTCTTCGGGCGACAGTCGCGGGGCGAGTTCCCTTGCGTACGCTATAGCGTGAGAGCTTTCTATAGCGGCGATTATACCCTCCGTGCGGGCTATGTACTCAAACGCCGAAACGGCTTGCGCGTCGGTTACCGCGACATATTCCGCGCGTCCCATATCGTGGAGATAGGCGTGTTCGGGTCCTATCCCCGGATAGTCGAGCCCCGCGGATATGGAATAGACGGGGGCTATCTGTCCTTCTTCGTTTTGACAGAAATAGGATTTCATGCCGTGAAAGACACCTACTTCGCCTTTGGTGATCGTCGCCGCGTGCTTTCCGGTTTCCACGCCTAAGCCCGCCGCCTCGCAGCCGATCAAACGGACGTCCTTGTCGGGGATGAAGTTATAGAACATACCCATAGCGTTACTGCCGCCGCCTACGCACGCTATGACCGCCTTGGGCAGGCGTCCGGTGGCTTGCAAAATCTGCTCGCGGGCTTCACGGCTTATTACGCTTTGAAAATCGCGTACAATCGTCGGAAACGGATGCGGACCCATGACGGTGCCCAAAATATAGTGAGTGTCGGACACCCGCGTCGCCCATTCGCGCATGGTTTCGTTTACGGCGTCTTTGAGCGTCATCGTGCCGCTTGTGACGGAGTGAACCTTCGCGCCCAAAAGCTCCATACGGTACACGTTCAGCGCCTGACGCTCGGTATCCTCTTTGCCCATGAAGATCTCGCAGGAAAGACCGAGAAGAGCCGCCGCCGTCGCCGTCGCTACGCCGTGCTGTCCGGCCCCAGTTTCGGCGATTACGCGCGTTTTCCCCAATCTTTTGGCAAGCAGAGCCTGCCCGAGAACGTTGTTGATTTTGTGAGAGCCGGTGTGGTTCAAGTCCTCGCGCTTTAAGAAAATCTTAGCGCCGCCCAAGTCCGCGGTCATCTTTTCGGCAAAGTAAAGAAGCGACGGGCGTCCCGCGTAGTCTTTAAACAAATCGTGCAGCTCTTTTTGGAAAGCCGCGTCGTTCCGATAGAACTCGTACGCTTCTTCCAAGCGGATTATTTCGTTCATCAGCGTTTCGGGGATATACTGTCCTCCGAAGTTTCCGAATCTTCCTTTCGACATAATAATACTTCCTTATTTTTAAGGTTATTTTACTTATTGTTTTCCTCAACGCATGGCTGGGGAATTTCGTCGTCGCGCCGGTTTTTGTTAAAACCGTGCGCGGTGGACTTTGACGCATGGTTATATCATCTCATCGTTGCGCCGATTTTGTTAAAACCGTGCGCGGCAACGGTCAAAGCGGTTTTTTAATCGTATTATCCTAGCATTTATTTTATATGTCGGTTTCTTCAACGCGTGGTCGAATAATCTCGTCGTCGCGCCGATTTTTGCGAAAACCGTGTACGGCGGTCGTCAAAGCGGCTATTTTAACCGCATTTTTTACGCCGTCGGTTTCCGCGCCGCCGCTTATGTCCAATGCGAACGGAGCGGGAGTTATTTTTAACGCGTCCGCGATATTGTGAAGACCTATGCCGCCCGCGAGAAAATAGGGTTTTCCGACGTTTCCTATCAGCGACCAATCGAAAGCTTGTCCCGTGCCGCCTTTGCCGTTGTCCAGCAACAGAAAGTCGGCGGAGAGCATCTCCGCGCGCTTAATATCGTCCGCGCTTTCCATGCGCACCGCTTTTATGACAGATATTCCGCAACGGGCTTTCAATTCCTTTATATAGTCCTCGCTTTCATCTCCGTGCAGTTGGGCTAAGGCTATCGCGCCGCATAAGTAAAGGCGTTCTATATCCCCGACGGCGGCGTTTACGAATACGCCCACCGGCGCTATCCCGTCTCGTAGCCGTCCGCGTAAGCTTATTGCCGCATTGAAAGAAACGCGGCGGCGGCTTGCTTCCGCAAACACGAATCCCGCGTAATCCGGCGTAGCGGCGTTTACATAGTCTATATCGTCGTTGCGGAATAAACCGCAGATCTTTATTTTCATAAACTTTATTCTTATCGGCTCTTAGGCGCAGCGAGCGGCGAACACAGTGGAACAAGTCGGGGATTTTATTTTCAGGAGCATTACTTTCAGCCGGCTTTTAAAACGGCGGGTATACGCCGCAATGGTAAGCCGTATGTCTTTATTTCAGCTCTGTCTTTCGGCGGTTTTTAAATACAACGTGTGTCGGACGCTGTGGCAAAATCCGCAAATTTTCATATCTTCTTTTCGCATTTTACAGGCTTTCTTCACCTTTTAATACGCGCAGATATTTACCCCTGTCGGGCGCGCGCATTAACGCTTCTCCTATAAGAACGGCGTCCGCGCCGTTTGCCTCCAACCGTTCTATATCCGCGCGCGAGTTTATGCCGCTTTCGGAAACGAAGAGAGTTTCGGGAGGGACAAATTCCCTCAAACGCAAACTCAAAGACAAATCTACGGAAAAAGTTCTTAAGTCGCGGTTGTTAACGCCGATTATACGCGCGCCCGCCGACAGTCCTCTTTTTATTTCGTTTTCGTCGTGCGCTTCTACGAGCGCGGAGAGTCCCAGCGAGTGCGCGGCGTCCAGGCATTCCCGCAGCAATCCGTCTTCCAAAACCGCGCATATCAATAAAACGGCGGAAGCGTTTAACAGGCGCGCCCGATAAATTTGATAGGTGTCTACGATAAAATCCTTGCGTAGAACGGGCAGTGTTACCGCACGGGATATTTCTTCCAAATAGGTGTCGCTGCCTTTAAAGAACTCCGGCTCGGTAAGAACCGATAAGGCGTCCGCTCCCGCGCTTTCGTAGTCCTTCGCAATATCGACGTAGGGAAAATCCGCGCTGATAATGCCTTTGGACGGCGACGCCCTTTTGACCTCGCATATAAATGAGATATTTTTTCGTTTAAGCGCGCGCTCGAACGGAAAATCCGTCGCGGAGTTTAACGCGAGCGCTTGTTCCGCGACCGCTTTTTTCGGCGCACGCTCTTTTTCGGCGGCTACGCGTTTCAATGTGCTTTGCACCAAGGTATCAAGTATCATATATTATCCGCGTCCTCCGCAGGAGATTTATTCCGATCGGAATAGTTTCGGTAATATGGTTTTTTTCAGGCTTTCCGCTCATTTTTTTCGTGTTATTGCGCGTTTCGGCGTATCTTACGCTGAAATATCCGGCATATATCGTCCTTATCGTTCGCACTTTCTGAGGCGGTCTTCCGCCGGTCAATATAGGTTTGAAAGCTCTATGAATTTTTCAAGCTGTTCGTTCGCGCGTCCTGAATCCACGATATTTTCCGCCGTTTTCAACGCGTCCTCTAACCCGATGCCGTCTTTTGCCAAATAAATTGCGGCGGCGGAATTAAATAGCACCGCGTCGCGTTTCGCGCCGCGCTCTCCGTTCAGCACCGCACGGGTAATAGCCGCGTTTTCCTTCGGCGTACCTCCCGTTAACGCTGCTTTATCGTGCAGTTTAAAGCCGTAATCGCGCGGATCGAGCACATATGAACGGAATGTTCCGTCGCGTACCTCGCATACGCTTGTGAGCGTGCTCATGGAAATTTCGTCCAATCCGTCGCGCCCGTAAACGACCAACGCGCGCCGTACCCCCAAATTTGACAACACCTTCGCCATCGGTTCCACTAAATCCTCGTCGTATACCCCAAGCAATTGCATTTGCGCCCCCGCGGGGTTGACCAACGGTCCGAGTATGTTGAAAATAGTCCTTATGCCCAACGCGCGGCGTACCGGCGCGACGTATCTCATGGCGATGTGATAGTTTTGCGCAAACAGAAAGCATAGGTTTATTTCGTTCAGCAAACGTAAACTCACGTCCGGTGTCGCCAGAATATTCACGCCCAATGCTTCGAGAACGTCGGCGGCGCCGCTTTTGCTTGACGCGGCGCGGTTACCGTGCTTGGCGACGGGAATCCCCGCGGCGGAGATTATTATGGACGAGGTTGTGGAAATGTTGAACGAGTTTGATTTGTCGCCCCCAGTTCCCACAATTTCGAGAACGTCGAGATCATGCAGTAAACGTACGCAATGCTTGCGCATACCCGCCGCGGAAGCCGTTATCTCGTCTATCGTTTCCCCTTTCATAGACATTGCCGTGAGAAACGCCGCCATTTGTATCTCGGTCGCCTGACCGTTCATAATTTCGTGCATTACGGCTTCCGACATTTCATAATCGAGATTTTCGCGGTTTGCCGCTTTCATTATAGCTTCTTTTATCATATAAATCTACCTCTTAAAGATAATAAAAAATCTTATTTTACCGCATCGCACCGACACTGAGAAAGTTTTGAATTATGGTTTTTCCGTGCGGCGTCAAAATGGATTCGGGGTGAAACTGCACGCCGTAAACGCCGTATTCGCGGTGGCAAACCGCCATAATCTCGCCGTCGTCCGCGCGTCCGATCACTCGGAGGGGTTCTTTCAGTTTTTCGGCGTCGACCGCAAGCGAGTGATAACGAGCGCCCTTTATGACGGGCGGCAAACCCCGAAAAAGCTCGTTTCCGTTGTCTATTTCTATATCGGACTGTTTTCCGTGCATCTGCCGCGCGGCGTAGACGACGGGAGAACCGAACGCCTCACATATTGCTTGATGTCCCAGGCAAACGCCTAATATCGGCTTTATACCGGCAAATCTGCCGATCAGACTCATGCATACGCCCGCGTTTTCCGGTCGCCCCGGTCCGGGCGACAAGATGATACGCGAGGGATCCATTGACGCTATTTCGTCTACGGTGCAGACATCGTTGCGTATAACCGCGACATCGGGAGTGAGCGCTCCTATCAGCTGATATAGGTTATATGAAAAACTGTCGTAGTTATCTATTAGCAGTATCATAAGATTATTTCTCCGCAATACGCCCGAAAGCCGGGTATACATTCGCTTCGTCTCTCTTCCGCCGCCTCATAAAGAGTGTACGGCGCTGTTTTAGCTTTATCTGCGCGTCCGTCGTAATTAATTTATCTCTCCGCAATACGCCCGAAAGTCGCTTGTACGATTGCGGTCGTCTTTCTTTCGCCGCCTCATAAAGCGCGTACGGCGCTGTTTTGACTTTATATGCGCGTCCGTCGTAATTAATTTATCTCTCTGCGGTGTGCCCGAAAGCCGCTTGTACGCTTAAAGCGGTTATATCTCCTTAGCCGCCTCATAAAGCGCGTTCAGAACGGCTTTAGCCTTGTTATTGCATTCGTCGTATTCGTTTTCGGGTACGCTGTCGGCGACGATTCCCGCGCCTGAGCGTACGAATACGCGCCCGTTCCTTTTATACGCGATGCGTATTGCGATGCATGTGTCCATGCTACCCGAAAAGCTCAAATATCCTATCGCGCCGCCGTATATACCGCGTCTGTCGTTTTCCAACTCGTTTATGATCTCCATAGCCTTAAGCTTGGGCGCGCCCGATAAGGTACCCGCGGGAAGCACCGACTCTAAAGCGCTCAACGCCGTTTCGCCGTCTTTAAGCTTGCCCGCGACGGTGGATCCTATATGCATGACATGGGAAAAACGACGTACGGTCAGATAGTCCTCCACCTTGACCGTGCCGAACTCAGCCACGCGTCCTATGTCGTTTCTTCCTAAATCGACAAGCATGTTATGCTCTGCGAGCTCTTTCGGATCGTTCAGCAATTCGCGCTCCAACGCGTCGTCCTCTTCGCGCGTTTTACCGCGCCGACGGGTTCCCGCAAGCGGATAAGTGGAGACGCGGCCGCCGCGTAGCCTTATCAGGGTTTCCGGCGACGCTCCCGCGATTTCCGTTTGGTCGCCGCTTAAATAGAACATATAAGGCGACGGATTTATCCGCCGCAGAATGCCGTACGCGCCGAACAGGCTGCCGTCCGCGTCGGCGTCGTATGCGTTGGACAGTACCGCCTGAAATATGTCGCCCTCGTGAATGCGCTCCTTTGTGCGTGTCACCATTTGACAGTACTCTTCCTTGCCGAACAGCGGTCTGAATTCGGAATTTAATTTAAGCGTGGGGATTTTTTCCGTTTCGCCGTTTCTTACGATACGTTCCAACTGATCCATCTCCGTCAGCGCGCGGTTGTAATTTTCCGCCGCCTCGTCGGTACGGATATTTACGATAAGCAGTATTTCGCGGCGTTCATGATCGTAGGCTATGACTTTGTCGAAAAGCATGAGGTCGGCGTCGTTAAAGCTTTCTCCGTTTGCCGCGTCGAGTTTCAGGCTTTTCTCACGGTACTTTATGTAGTCGTAAGAGAAATATCCCAGCAATCCTCCCGCGAACGGCGGCAGCTCGTCTATGTCCGGCGCGAGATTGTCATCTAAGATTTTCTTTATGTATACGTCGGGCTCGTATGTTTTAATCTCTATCGACGTTCCGTTTTTTATCCGCAACAGACCGTTCGCGCAAGTCACCTCCAGTTTAGGATCGTATCCCAAAAATGTGTAACGTCCGCGGTCGCCCGACGCCTCCAAGCTTTCAAGTATGTAGCAGTGACGGCTTAATCTTTTCAACGCCTTGAATACTTCCAAAGGCTCTCGCACACCCTCCGGCAAACGGCGGTACACGGGACAGAGCGGATATTTTTCCGCATATTTTTTTATTTCCGTTAAAGACGGTTTTGTTATTTGCATATTAACCTCCGTGCCGTCGCGCGGCGCGAATAGACGCTGAATTCCGAGAAATTAAGATTTTTTGCCGCGTTTTTCAGAATCTTCACGCCGCTCTCTCCGTTGATTTTCGGTTCGGCCCGTTATTGGCGCGAACAGTCGCCGAATCCCCGCCGATTGAGATTTTTGTTGCATTTTCAGGATTTTTCCATCGGCTCCTTCATAGATTTTCAACAAAAGATTACAGTGTTGTCTGATCGGAACAGGTTCCACTATCTTTCGCGGCGTTCGGGACAAAAGATTACAGTGTTGTCTGATCGGAACAAATTCCACTATCCTTTGCGGCGTTCGGGACAAAAGATTACAGTGTTGTCTGATCGGAAC
>JAITEJ010000098.1 GCA_031282095.1 Clostridiales bacterium | reverse complement strand
TTAAAAGGTGACAAACCATTTTGATATAGCGGAATTAAAAAATTTCTACTCGTGTGTGCGCATAACATTAAAGATGGCGCTGCGTTGTTCTCTACCTAGACAGCGCTCTATGCTCGCGCGTGCGCTTAACATTCAAAAGTGTTGCTGAACGTTCCTTTTGTGAAATACAGTTTGCCGCTTATCGGCGCGGACGGCATTTATATACTCTCCGTATATAATACGGAATACGGCAACGGCGCGGGTCGTTTGTGCAGGATGTATTATTATCGGCGGAGCGCATAAACACGCCGTAAATACAAACCATAAATATAGAAGAACGGCGGTTTTACGACGACGGCTTTAAGTATGTTTTAAAATATGATTTCAGTCGCATACAAGGGCTGAAACCTGCCCGATTTATTTGTGCGCGCGATACAAACGGCATTCAACCGTTCGGCGGTTGGATGTAAGACAAAAGCGCATATTTTAAAATCATATTTAAACGGTCGCTTGCAGGTCGCCTGACAAAAAAAGGAGTATATTTATGAGAAATTACAAAAAAGTATTGCTCGACCCCGAAGATTGCGTGTTGCTGCTGATCGACCATCAAGCGCAGATGTACTTCGGCATCGAAGCCAAGACGCGCGGCACCGTAATGAACGCCGCCGAGGGTCTTGCGCGCACGGCGTCCGTATTTAAAGTACCCGTCGTCATGACCACCGTAACCGCCAACACTTTCGCCGGTCCCATGTACGAAGAAATACTCAACGTATTTCCCGGACATTCCCCCATCGATCGTTCAACACTGAACGCATGGGAGGACATACGCGTCAAAAAGGCCGTAGTTTCAACGGGACGCAAAAAGCTTATTCTTGCGGGACTTTGGACGGAAATATGCGTCACTTTCCCCGCGCTCTCCGCGCTTTCGGACGGATACGATGTGTATGTGGTTGCGGACGCCTGTGCCGGATCATCCCGCGAAGCCCATGATATGGCTATGCAACGCCTGATTCAAGCCGGCGTCGTTCCCGTAACGTGGCAAGCTCTTTTGTTGGAATTCCAACGCGACTGGGCGAACAAGGAAACCTATACCCCGGTGACCGCCCTTATCGAAGAATGCGGCGGCGCATACGGCATGGGCTTGAAATATGTTCAGCAGATGATGCCTGCCCGAGCGAATGCGGCGAACTAAACGCGTATCAATTGAGATTTAACTGTATTGCGGCTATTCTGCCCTCGCAAAACAAGGGCGTGACGACACCGCACGGTATATAAACACCGTAAAACGCGGTTGACGGCAGGGATGTCTGCGTCAACCGCGTTTTTACGTTAATAAATAATTCGGCTTGTTATTTACGCCGTTATTTTAATTTGTATTTATTTGATAACGCCGCCGCCCAAGCAAACGTCGCCGGAATAGAGGACGCAATACTGACCGCTTGCCGCGGCTCTTTGGGGGGCTGAAAATTCTACGCGGACGCCGCCGTTGTTCAAAAGGGTCACGAGCGCTCTTTGCAATGGCTGACGATGACGTATTCGGGCATCGCAGGCAAACGTTATACTCCGATCCGAGGATATTTCCGACATGGAAACAAAGTCAAAGGAAGTCCCGTTATCCGCCGCCAAAGGAACGCCGGAAATGAAATTAAACGGTTCGGTTTCTAAAAAAGAGGAGAAGAGTACCGGGGGTTCTCCTTGCGCTACATAAAGGATGTTTTTTTCTACGTCGCGTTTCGCGACAAACCACGGCTCGCCGTTTCCCGCGCCGCCTAATCCCAATCCGTGGCGCTGACCGTCGGTATAGTAAAATACGCCGTTGTGCCTGCCTACGGTTTTGCCGTTCGCGATATTTACCATGTCGCCTTCTTTCATGGGGATGTATCCCTGCAAAAAGCGGCGGAAATCACGTTCTCCTATAAAACAAACTCCCGTGCTGTCCTTTTTGCGCGCCGTGGGAATGCCGCGACAGACGGCATACTCTCGGACCTCCGGCTTTGTCATGCCGCCTATAGGGAATATAACGCCGTCTAACTGCGAATTAGAGAGTTGATTCAGAAAATAGGTTTGATCCTTGCCCTCGTCGACGGCACGGAGCAAATAATTTATCCCGCCGCATGTTTTCGTTTGCGCGTAATGACCCGTCGCAATGAAATCCGCCCCCAATTCCCGCGCAAAACGCTTGAAAGAACCGAATTTGATCTCACGGTTACACAAAACGTCCGGGTTAGGCGTGCGACCTTTAGCGTACTCTTCTACGAACAGCTTAAATACATTATTCCAATACTCCGAGGAAAAATCCGTCGTATAATAAGGTATTCCTATTGACTCCGACACCGCGCGCACATCCGAAAAGTCCTCTTCTGCCGTACAGCATCCGTTCTCATCGGTCTCGCGCCAATTTCTCATGAACAGACCGACAACGTCAAAACCGCGCTCCTTCAGAAGAAGCGCGGCAACCGAGCTGTCAACTCCGCCGCTCATTCCGACTACGACGCGTTTTTTCAAACTTCAACCTCCGTACTTTCTCTCACGCGAAAAAGCACCGAATAAAAATGCGGCGGCAAATCCGTCCCCCGATAAGCTAAAAGCGCGGAATGCAGTAAATTAATTTACGTACTCCGCGCTTTTCAGTTGTTTTCAGATATACGAAAGTAATCGAGACTTTAAATCGACGCTTCCTTGCGTTTTTTGTGTTCGACCGAAACGGCGATTGCAAACGCGGCGATACCGAGTGCCAATACAGCGCTCCAAAGCCAGAAAAACTGACCCTTGAAGAGATTCTGCGCAAACGTATGATTGTTTATCGCGCGGAACACTATTGATGCGATTGTAAGTACGCCGGTTAAGAGCGAGGGTACGAAAGTGCCGATATATTTATTAAGAATGAGCCCGATTAACGCTAATATCAGTACTATGACGGCGGTAACAAGAGCAAGCGTCAACAGAATAAAATCATAATTGCCGAGCGTAGTGAACAGCGCGCCGAAATCGGATGTGTTATCGAGGATAAATCCTATCGCGTTTACATTGCCGAACGGCAAGTTGACGCCTCCTATCGGAGAGTAACTGCCCATGAGATAGCCGAGTACGACGGGAAGCACAAACAAAAGCGACATTATAACAAGAAGTAAATTCTTGCCGCGGAACTTTTCGGGTTCATTAAACGCCTGAACGCCCGCGGAAGCCGGCGCGGCCGCGGACACGTTAGCCGTATCTCCGGCGCCGGCGGGATATCCGCCGTACGGAGCCGCCGCGGGAGTTTCGGGATTAGGACCGTAGTCGCCGCCGAAATATTCCTCTTGTTGGGATATTCCGCCCGCCGTACTGCCACCGCCGGATGACGCCGCGCGCGCCGCGGAACTGTATGCCGCGCTGCCGTCCGAAGTGAACTGTAACACCGGCTGATTCTGCGTCGTATACGGAACCATAGCGATAGGCACGACGATCGGAGAAAGCTGAACGGGATTTTGCGGGGTAATAACCGGCACGCCGCCGATTTTACCCGTAAAAGCGTTTTTGTATTTCGGGTTGGCGTATTGCGTTTGAACGGCGGGCGCCTCGTCTTGGACTGTCTCGGCGCCGACGGTTATGTCGTCATCGTAAACGCCGTCCTGAAAAACACCGTATCCGTCGTCAGGTTGCGTATAATCCACGGGGGGTTCACCGCCGAAAACGGGCTGTTCGACGAATACCGCTTCGTCTTGTCCGGCCTGCTTCTTCTTTTTCTTACTCATATTAACCTCCGAATACAACAGCTTATATTCTCGATAAAGATTGCTGACGGACTTACGTTTTTACCGCAAAACCGCATCTCTGTAACTGATAATTAACGCGTCCGTTCTTAATTCTTAAAACTGACGTTTACTCTCTATGCAACCGAACGCGATTGCGCCTTTAATAGCCTTTTTTGCGTTTTGTGACCGCAGTGGCGATTATACTGATCAAGAGCAACAACAAGCCGAGTACCGCCATGACCAAAGCCGGAGCGCCGTCGGCAAGCAGCACATCGAACGCGCCCGTGCCGTCCGCGGGTTTTACAAACCCTAACAAGTCGAGACCGACTATACCGAACACGGCTATCGCCGCGGCCGCCAGGAAAGCGATGAACGCGGTTATCCAGAACAAGGGACGCTTCGCTTTTTTCCCGCCGCCGGCGATGAGGGCTATCAAGCCGAGAATGAACGTAATTGCCGCGAACAGAAGCGCCACTACGGCGAACAACGCCGGCGACTTGACGATTCCGCTTTTCTCTGCGTAAACCTCGTAAGAAACCTCGCCCGCCTCATTTTCGATTTTGACGATAGTTATTTTTTCAACGACACGCCCGTCTATGACATACTCGGGTTTTTCCTCGGTGCCGATATTCAAGAGCTTTACAAAGCCGTAGATCTGCGTACCCTCGGGAGCGTCCATTAACTTGCTTAAATCACGGTATCCGAACTCTGTAAGATACTTATAAAGCGTATATTCCGTTTCGCCGATCGTAATTGTGAACGCATCAAACGAGGCTTTGTCTTCAAAGATCAATTTATCCTTATCGAAACCGTCGGGTCTGCCCCCCATAAGGAGCGTCATCATATCGGGAGCGTTGAGCCCGGTGACGTCGACGTCTGCCGCGGAGGAAACGACGGAGTCCTTATAATAATCTCCGGTGATCCAATCAATTATAAAGGAGATGTTATACGGTTCGGGTAAAGACAACGAGATAGTCTTTGCGGGCGTCGCGGCTTGCGCTTCAATCCCGTTTTCCTCGTCGGCTTCAACGGCATCCGTCCCTTTCGCTATTTCAAAAGAAATCGGATCCTCCATAAACATAGGCAAGAGGAAAGGAGCGATAAACAAAAGGGAGAACAGCATAACCAAAAAGCCCATAACGCGTATCTTGCCGCGTTTTGACTTGTAGTTCGCCGCATCCTCGACGCGCGGCTGATAGTCGCCGGCAGTATTATAGTCCGCGTCCGCTTGCTTAAGCACGACGGATTCCTGCAACGTGACGAGAGGTGACAGCGCGATCGGCTGAACGATAGCGGGCATCTGAATTTCCGTCGACGGGCGGGGAATGGGTACGGGCTTCGACACCGGTAGGACGTCAAAGACAACCTGCTTGTCAAAATTTTGATTTTCCATATTTCACTCCTTATATAAACCGCGTTACGCGAGGACGCGCGGCAAGGGTTACGTTTTGAGAAGATACGCCGCCGATACGGCTTTTATTCTTTTTTACCGAGGATCTCGTTAACGGCGTCCGTATCATCCGGCGAAACCTGCCACAACGGCTGATCCGTAGAAACGAAAGGCACGAAAGTCACGGGCTGAATGATAGGAGGCATTTGATACGCCTCACCGGGATTCACTCCGGCGAAACCGGGAGACATCATTATAGGACCTCCGCCGTAACCGTAAGCGGGAGCGGGCGGCGCATATTGCTGCTGCGGATATGCCGCGGCGGCATACTGAGGAGCGGCGTACTGCGGTGCCGCGGTGGCATACTGAGGAGCGGCGTACTGCGGTGCCGCGGCGTACTGCGGAACGGCATATTGCAACGGCGCCTGCTGCTGCTGGATATATTGGGGCGCATACGCGGGCTGAGGCGCATATGCGGGCTGCGCTGCCGGCGCGACCGTTTCCGGCGCGGTTTCGGCGGTTTCGGCTACGACCTCAACTTCCTCTTCAGTTTCGTAAATTTCCGGCTCATAACCCTCTAACGTCAAATCAAGCTCAGGCTTTTCCGCAAATTCGGGGGGTTCGACAATGGGGGTAAATTTGCCCATTTCCACAGGCGACGCTTCTTTAAATGAAATAATACGTTTTTTTGCGATAAGCTCGGCGGTTCTCTTCTTATCTCTGCCGCAGCGGGAGCAATTCTTGCTTTCGCGGGAATTGACCTTGCCGCAGAAAGGACAAACGTAGCCGAGCAATTCTCTTTCGGCTTCCCCGGCGTTCTCCATGGGATCGGACAAGGCTATATTCTGCGCCTTAATCCTCTCGTTAGCGGTTTTAAGCTTCTTTAAAGACTCGTCGTCGAAACGCGCGTATAAATCCTTATATCTTTCGAAACGGTCGACGCGTTCGTTCAACTCGTCCTCTAAGCGCTGAATGCGTTTTTCCTCAAGAATCGCCGCCTTATTCTTTGCGACTATATCCTCTTCAACCTGCTCCGCGGTGTGCGTATCGGGGGAAACGGGAATAAGCCCGCCGCAAAAACGGCAGAATTTAGAGCCCGGATAATTCTCTTTGCCGCACGTAGGGCATATCGGCTTTCTGATAATGGAAAGCGTTGCGCCGCATTTGACGCAGAAAAGGCTTCCGCCTATGTTATGGGTGCCGCACTTAGGGCAGACGGCATCGTAATTCTCGACGACGTCTTTGCCGCACCGTCCGCAGAAAGATTCCCCCGGTCCTACCTTGTTGCCGCAATTTCTACATACAAACATAAGCACTCCTTATCCTGAACAACGCGGAAAGCGTCGGTTCGAATGATTATCGCAAAAGTAATTATACACCATGTTTTATTGAATTTCAATACTTATCCAATAAAATTTTTCACATTTTTGTTACTATTTTTTTATAGCGGATCGCCGCCGTTCTTGAAGCCGTCTTTCAGCCCGACGACGAGGTTAAAAGCCGGATTGTCCGTGCTGAAGTCTGATCTGGCGCAAAAATAGCCTGTGCGCATAAACTGATATTTATCGTACGGTTTTGACTGAAGAAGTCCCTTATCGGCTTTCGCATTCTCCAAAATCGACAAGGAGTTCTTATTGATTCTGTCAATGAAATCGCCGTCGCCGTCATCCAACAAATAATCGTACATATAGAGCTTAATATCCGCGCAGTCGGCGGCGTTTACCCAGTGAATAGTGCTTTTAACCTTAATCCCGGCGTTTTCACCGCCCGACTTGCTGCCTTCGATTAATTCCGCGCGAACCAAAGCGGGCTTTCCGCCGCCGTCGGTTTCAACCCCGGTACACTTTATAATGTAGCTGCCCTTTAACCGAACCATGCCGCCGGGCTTCAATCTGAAGAACTTGGGCGGCGGATTTAAGGCAAAATCCTCTTCCTCAATATATATCTCCCGCGAAAAAGTCACCGTGTGCGAACCGAGTTCCGGTTTATCGGGATGATTCGGAATTTCCGCGGCTTCGGAAACTCCGGCGGGAAAATTCTCAATCAACACTTTCAGCGGTCTGGCGACCGCCATGCGGCGGCGGGCGTTCGCGTTCAAATCGTCGCGCACGCAATGCTCCAGCATATGGACGCTCACTGTGGACACCGCCTTAGCGACGCCTATCCGCGCGCAGAAGTCACGGATTGCCGCCGCGGGATAGCCTCTTTCGCGCATACCGCTTATAGTATGCAGACGGGGATCGTTCCAACCGTCCACAACCTTTTCGTCCACAAGCCTTTTTAAAAAACGCTTGCTCATTATGGTGCGGGTTATGTTAAGCCGCGCGAATTCTATCTGACGCGGACGCGGATCGTAGCCGCAATTATCCGTAAACCAGTCGTATAACGGGCGGTGGTCCTCAAATTCGAGGGAGCAGAGAGAGTGAGTCACACCCTCGACCGCATCCTCAATAGGGTGCGCGAAGTCGTACATGGGATATATGATCCACTTATTTCCGACATGGGGATGCGCCGCGCGTAAAATACGGTACATAACGGGATCGCGCATATTCATGTTGGGCGACGCCATGTCAATTTTTGCGCGAAGAACCTTTTCGCCGTCTTTAAATTCTCCCGAGCGCATTTTTGCGAACAAATCAAGATTCTCATCGACGCTTCTATCCCTGTAAGGGCTCGGAGTCCCGGGAACCGTCAGCGAACCGCGCCCGTTTTTAATTTCATCGGCGTTAAGGTCGCAGACGTACGCCAGTCCCTTTTTTATCAGTAACACCGCGCGATCATACATCTCCTCGAAATAATCGGAGGCGTAATACAATCCGTCCCACTCGAAGCCCAGCCACTTGATGTCCTCCTGAATGGACTCGACGTACTCGTTATCCTCTTTGACGGGGTTAGTGTCGTCGAAACGCAAGTTGCAACGTCCGCCGTATTTCGATTTTATGCCGAAGTTTATACAAATCGCTTTCGCGTGACCGATATGCAGATAGCCGTTCGGCTCAGGCGGAAAACGCGTGACTATTTCGTCTTGCTTGCCGGCGGATATATCCTCGTTTACAAAAGCTTCTATAAAATTGGACGGCTCCGGAAGATTATTTCTATCCATAGTTAAGGCATACTCCGCAAACGCTTTTAAAGCGCAGACTTTCTGTTTCCGCACAGTTTAGTATATAACGGTGCTAATATTTTACTCATACGTAAATATATTGTCAATAACATTTTACACCGATAAAAAATTAATGTCAAACGTTTGCGGTATTGTCCGGCGCAGGCGTGTAAACATTTTAACACGGGCGAAAATTGAGCACTCAAAACGGTCTTGCCGATTATCCGGCGCAGTCGCGTCAACGTTTTAACATCGAAAAAAATTAATTTCCCGAAATGACTGTTTTTCTCGGTTTTACAGCATTTTACAACTTCTTACGCATCTTCCTGCGTATGCTCTGCAGCGAATTGTCCACCGCCTTAATATTTATGCCGGCCGCCGCGCCTATCTCTCCGTAGGACAGCCCTTGCATGAACCCTTCCAACACCTTAAACTCACGCGCGGTCAAAACCGTCCGCAGCCTGTCGTTCAGAAGAGTTCTTTCCTCAGCGGCTAAAATATAGCCCTCAGGGTCGGCGGAGCAGAAACCGACCTTGAAAAACATTTCGGCATCCGAACCGCCGCCGAAAGAAGCGTAATCGTTCAGCGGACCGTGCTTCTTGCGGTTCGCCGCCTTAACCGCGTC
>JAITEJ010000093.1 GCA_031282095.1 Clostridiales bacterium | reverse complement strand
TATCCATTTAACTACGGATCCGTATTTGTATTTCAAGCAGTTTTATTACTTTTTTACATGATGGAGAGGTTGAATCATGTCAGACAGAATACTACTGCAAATATATTCCCGAGATGTACGTTTACGTGTATTATTTGCCCTGCATATGCAGAGGGAATATATACACAGCGCCGCATTTGATGTTTCAATCCGCGCCTTGCAGAGTTCGCGCATGTGCCGCTTTCTAACTAACCGCGTTCATATTTTCGGAAAGCTTTTCGCCGCCGAGAAGATGAATATGCAGGTGGTTTATCGTTTGACAAGCGTCCGTGCCTTTATTGCTTATCATGCGGAAGCCGCCTGATAGACCCAGAGTATCGGAGATCTCGCCCAGCTTTTTGAGGATCACAGCAAGCGTAGCGGCTTGAGCGTCGGTCATTTCGGAAATGTTCGCATAGTGCTCCTTTGGGATAACCAACAGATGCACGGGAGCTTGCGGAGAAATGTCCTTTATGACAATCATGTTCTCGTCCTCGTAAACTCTGGGCGCGGGAATTTCTCCCGCTATTATTTTGCAAAATATGCAATCGCTCATATTAAACTCCATCCCGTCGCAGTCTTCGACGGCATAAACAGGCATTAAAGCCTCTATGATATTTTTTGTCGCACTTCACGGGGCTTTCACGCCGGCACGCTTCGGGTTTATCGCCGCTAAATATGCTATATTCCGCGCGGTTGGGGCCTTTAACGATATGTCCGCTTTCGTCTTCACATTCTTGCCGCTATTTCAAACGACAAAATATGTATAAAACTTTTAATTAAGATTTTTCGTCGCACTTCACGGGGTTTTCACATCGGCACGCTTCGGGTTTATCGTCGCTAAATATGCTATATCCTGTGCGGTTGGGTCCTTTAACGATATGTCCGCTTTCGTCTTCACATTCTTGCCGCTGTTTCAAACGACAAAATATGTATAAAACTTTTAATTAAGATTTTTCGTCGCACTTCACGGGGCTTTCACGCCGGCACGCTTCGGGTTTATCGTCGCTAAATATTCTATATCCCGTGCTGTTGGGTCCTTTAACGATATGTCCGCTTTCGTCTTCACATTCTTGCCGCTGTTTCAAACGACAAAATATACTTAAAATCTTTATTTAGATTTTTCGTCGCACTTCACGGGGTTTTCACGTTTGTTACCGCGGTAGAAATAAATTCGGTTTACTTACGATTGCTTACCGCGGTTTTTCCGTGCCGTAAAAATACCGCAAAATATGACTGACACTACCTGTGCTTAAATAACCCGGGTGTCGTCATCCGTCAATGTTTTTCCCATTCGCCGAAATCTTATTTCTTTCTTTTTCTTTCCACGCAGTCTGCGACGTCCTTAATTGTTTTGAGAGCAAGCACCTCTTCGTCGTCAACGGTGATTTTCCACGTGCGTTCAACGGTCATCAACATATCCACTATATCCAACGAATCCGCGCCTATGTCCTTGATTATGTTGGTTTCGGCGGAAAGCTTCGACGGATCGAGATTGAGCTGATCGGCGACGATTGCAATTAATTTTTCCACTATCATAATTATACCTCTTTCGCCCTCAGGCGCATGAACATTGTCAAAAATGCTTTATTACCGGCGTTTTACGTTTCGCTTATCGCCGTTCCGCGCACGGTGTTTCAAACCTTAAGCGCTTAGCGGCGTAATTCGCCGGCAAGCACGGGTTATGTGCGTAACGTATAATTCGTAAGACCCGCGGGCGCGACCCATTATCGTTAAGCTGTTTTTAGGGGAATAGGACTTATCGTCCTATAGGCTTTTTCCGCGTCTTTAATCGAAATCTGCCCGCAAAACGACTTGGTCGTTGACTTTAATTGAGTTTTTCGCGTTTATCGCCGCTTAGCGTCTGTATGTACCGCACGGTATTTCAACCCTTAAGCGCTTAGCGGCGTAATTCGCCGGCAAACGCATATTTACATGTACCGCTATTATATCTTTTTAGTCCTTCGGCTCAATGCGGAATTCCTTTTGTGCCGCTCAAATGGTCTAACACTCAAAATCCTCGGATTTAAATGCATGATAATACCTGCCTTTTACCGCCGTAAATCTTAAAACGCAGTAATCGGGATCTGTAACGCCTTGTTTGTAATACAGAGTATCGCCGCTTTCCCAAATCATTTCTTTGCTTACCGCATCCTCTAATACTTCCATCGTACCGACAAGCTGTATTCCGTGATACATAAACTTTTTGTCGTAAAAATACACGGATGCTTTAGGGTTGTTCCGATACTGCCGGACGCGCATTGACGATGTATTGGTCGTAAACCAAAATACTTTAATGCCCTCGCGCATTCTCGGCGCGAGCATAGCTTTCATATTAGGGAAACCGCCGTCGTCAACCGACGCTATAAACGCCACTTGTATGCCGTCGATTAGTTTTCCGATTGTTTTCTCCGTATCACGCATATTGTTTTCTCCGTATCACGCGTAGTCCTGTTGTCGACGCCGTGATTCAAGGATAACCGATGGCGATTATTTTGTTACACTTAAAAATTTTATTTATTATAGCGTATATTCATCGTTTTAGTCAAGCGCAAAACAATGCTTTTCAAAGCAGGCGCGATAATACTTATTTCTACAGTACAGGACGGCGAATTCGTTAATTCAAAACAGAGGATTTTTTTAATGCGGACCCAAATCGCTTACTAAACCTTTATTACGTATCATATTTACATAACTGTTTGATATGATTCCACTATAGCTGTTATGTCCGACCAACCCGCCGATATATGCGGATGAATTGTCTGTTTTGCTAAAGTCGCCGATTGCGAAACTGTTTGATATATTTTTTTAGTTGCTTCCGACCAATCTGTAGACATATGCGGACGAATGTCCGTTACACTAATGCCGCCGATTGCGAAACTGTTTGATATATTTTCTTAGTTGCTTCTGACCAATCTGTAGACATATGCGGACGAATATCCGTTGCACTAATGCCGCAAGTTGCGAAACTGTTTGATATATTTTCTTAGTTGCTTCCGACCAATCCGCCGATATATGCGGATGAATGTCCGTTGCACTAATGCCGCAAGTTGCTTAATTGTTTGACATAGCTCCGTAGTCTAATTAGACCAAACCGCCGACATAAGCATTTTCCGTTTTGCTAACGTTGCAGGTTGCGTAACTGTCGGATATTATGCCGCCTTACTATATCCGAGCAATCCGCACGCATAATCCATACGAATCACTTGTTACGTTTATGAATATGCAAAGGTTGCCGAATGCTGAGGTTTTCGGTTATACATGCATTTCCCGTGAACAATCCTGCTGAAAATATATCTGCCCCAATTCTGAAATTGTTTACGGAAAACCCGTTGCCGTCAAAGAATGAAGCTGTCATTTGCAATCGGCGTTCGCTGCGCGCCGCTTAAATCTATATCCGCGGTTAGTATTTTATAAGATTTCTGTTACGCTGTAAAAGTAACTGCTTCGGCATTGTCGATTTGTATTATTGCGTCGGCGTTGAAATCATAGTTGTTCCGATCCTTTCCTCTGATGGAAACAGTGTCTATTTGATAACTCGTTCTGTTTTTGAGCGTTATACCGCGCCTCAATATAACTCCGTCGCGGTTAGTGCGCCCACGTTATCGGCATCGGTTACGCCGATTGCGAAAGATACGCCGTCTTGCGCCGGAGCGACGGCGTACATATTCGATGTGTTTTCCTATAGACTAAGATTCTTTCCGTTTAGTCTTTTGTTTGCGCTGTCCGGTGAAAAATTTTTACCACACGCCAAAAATTTCTCACAATGTGCGATAGTATGCGTATAACTGATTTCCGCACGAGTCTCGTTTATTTCCGAGTCGGGCATATAAACGCAAAAGTACGTTTCGCCGGATTGACGTATGATGCAAAAAATGCTCGGAATTTACCGCATCATCTTTCTTCTTACGATGAGCAGCGCCATTTGTACGCGATTTTTTCCGCAGGTTACACAATCCTCATCTTCCTCATTATTGATTGTGCCGCAGAATTCACAGATATACTTATGCGGTCCGGGATCGATACCGACGAATCTTTCGCCTAACGGAGCGGCGCTGACTCTCAGTCTCGTTCCCGCAGGCAAACCTTTTTGCGCATCGGCTTTTTTGACGTGTGAACGTGATGTCAGCATATCCGCGGGAATAACCGTTTGAGTAGTCATACCTTTTTCTCCGGGAATTCGTACCGACGTAACCGCGGGTTTTTCAACGACCATACCTTTCTCGGCGTGTTTGTTCACCCTGGATAGTTCCTTCGTTTCGGACGCGTTCACCTCGGTGTTGCCTGTTGCTATATTGGTTCGGACAACCGCAGCGGGGGTTATCTTTATGCTGTCTTTAAACGGAGTTAAGGGCGACGATGCGGCGATCTTGCCTGCCGTTGGTGCGGCGGATTTAGCTGCAACGGACGCGGATGATGCTGTAATGGGTTTACTTGCAACGGATGCTTTAACCGGCGTATTCGTGACCGGCGCAATAGATCCTAATGCGGAATTGTTTGCTGCATGCACAGGAATTGGGGCGGACGCGGCGGGAACCGTGTCAGTCTTGTTTGTTACAAGTGCTGCGGCGGACTTGCTTGCGGCGGGTGAGGCGGGAGTTGCGGCGGACTTGCTTGCAACGGGCGAGGCGGGAGTTGCGGCGGACTTGCTTGCGGCGGGTGAGGCGGGCGCTGCGGCGGACTTGCTTGCAACGGGCGAGACGGGAGCTGCGGCGGACTTGCTTGCAACGGGTGCAACGGGCGCCGCGGCAGTTTTGTTCACGGAGGATGTCGTGATCTGTTTGTTTGCGGATACCGTGACCGGTTTGTTTATAACGGGCGCTACGGCAGATTTGCTTTCAACGGGCGTAACAGATGAGGATGCAGTGTCAATTAAATAATATTCGCCTTTCTCATCTATCCTTAACGAGGGTGAATTCGGATCTACGAATTGTCCGTATTTACCGTTACGGGTTTTAACATATATATATCCGGCTTGATATGATTTCGGGTTATTCGCATCGGAAATGTCCTCGGAAGACACCTCATAATTTGCATAAGAGGCAATATCCGCGCCTATATCTGCAAGGTCGTCTTGTTCTCCGCTGAACTCAGGGATATACACCTCTTCTTCACTGCTTTCGATGTCGGGAAAATCCGGCACATATTCAACCCAAACGAATCCGTTGTCAGGACTGCCGTCGTCAACTTCAGGGATATTTTCCCAAACGAAAACCTGCTCCGCATATATAGGGGCGGGAATATATTCGGCAATATCTTCGGCGGGGTTTTCCTCTTCTTTTGCAATAACCTCTTCGCCAATGTTTTCTTTATCCGTTATAACGACCTGTTCACCGACCTCTTCTTCTGCGGCGGCAATATCCGTAACAGTCGTTTTCTCTGTCGGCGCAGTCGTGTATTCTCTCGCGGAGGACTCTCCGGCGGGAGTTTTTTCTTCTGCGGCGGCAGTATTCGCGAAAGGCGTTTCTTCTTCCGTTGCAATTACATTTTCTTTCGCGGAGGCTTCTTCGGCGGATGTTTCTTTAACCGTAACGGCATCATACGCCACGGGCGTTTCTTCTTTTGCGACGACCTCTTCAATAAGGTTTTCTTCATCCGTTATAATAACTTCTTCGGCGGATTTTTCTTCAACCGTAACGGCATCATACGCCACGGGCGTTTTCTCTTTTTCCGTGACGTTTTCTTCTTCGTGAAATTTTTCTGCAAACGTTTCTTTTTCTGTAACGTCAATATATGCGGCGGGCGCTTTTTCTTGTATCACTGAGTTTATTTCTGCGGTTTTCTCGGCAAAGGTTTCTTGATTTGCTGCGATAACTTTTTTAACGGTAACTTCTTCTTTTACCGCGAAAGGTGCTTCAGTGAGCGTTTCTCCCGAAAGGGTGTCCCCTTTTACCGAAATAACTTCCTCAACGGAATAATCGTCTTTCTCCGCAGAAACAATCTCGGGGGCTTCTTTTCCCGGTGCGGCAATTCTAACGGTTTCATCGGCGGGATTCAACGACTCCGCAAAAGCGACCGACTCTGTCGGAACTGATTCCTCTGTCTCAAAGTTATCCGTTCCTTTCATTTTTTTAGCGGAATATTTCTTTTCCTTTTCGGCTTTTTTGCCGGCGCGTTTTTCCATATCCGCTTTTTGCTCTTCCTGTCTTATGCGTTCGCGTCTTAAAACTTCCTCGGAGCGTTCGGCGTCTGTCGCGGCGGCTTTTGCCTTTTCCTCGGCCAGTTTTCTTTCTCTTGCCTTTGCGTAACGTTCCTTTTCGGCTGTTTTTCTTTCTTCCTTTTCCTTTTTGATTTCGGCGCGTTTTTCCGCACCTGTCGCAGATTTCGCTTTTTTCTTTTTTTCCTTTCCGTAGACTGCCGCCGACATTTCCGATTTTTCTCCCCCGTCCGTCGCATAGGCGGCACCGGCAGCCGGCACGGCGGCGTTAAAGCCCCCGGCTAAGTCTCTCTCGGCTTTAACCGCAGCCTTTCTTGCCGCCGTTCTCTTTCTTTGCGCTAAGATCAATATGACAAGAACCAAAAGTAAAATGCCTATTACAGCAACTATAATCGCCATTATAATGATTTCTATTTGCGTAAACTCCAAATCGTTGAAAAAGCTCGCAGACGGAGCGGTGCCCGCGAAGACAGGGACAGGCGCCACTCCGGAAGCCGTCCCCGCCGTCAACGTCCAAAGTGTCCACTGACCGCCGGACTCGTTTTGCGTCGCGGCGAACAATTTTTCGGGATACTGCGCGGATAAATCGCCCGTGAGCGACAAATTGCTCCTTATCAAGGTTACGCTTCTAAAGGTTTTGTGTTCGGCTTCTTCCGGGATGCCCGTAGAGAAAAGCAATCCTGAACTGTCGGAGTCGGGATTAAAGTTTCTTATGCTGTAATAATTTTCTTCACCATCGGTGATTTTGTAGACATACACGCCGCCGAAATATATCGGCTTTCCCGTACCGCCGGACGTCCACGCGATATTGCCGGCGATGCTGTTGTCGCTGCCTGCAATATTGCCCCAAGTATCGGCGTTTGCAGATATTTTATTGCCCTTGAAATCGACCAGCGTATAGTCGTAGCTTGCCTCCACGTCAACGCCGTTGGCGTCCTTATGCGCCGGCGTGATTTTAATTGCCAGCGCATAATTGCCTGAAAATTCCGTTATCTCATCATATTCGCAAGGTAAAACGGCATTTCCCGTCATATCGTACATTCCGTACTTCAAAGCGGTTTTCTTTCCGTTTTCATCGTAAAACCTGACTCCGGCTATGACGAAATCGCGGGACACTTTCGCGGAGAAAAACTTATGCTCGGAAAACGTCTTTACGACGTTCCCGTAGCGGTCATAAACGCGAATGTCGCCCTCGGAGAACATATGCCCCGGCACGCCGTATCCGTTGTTATATACCAGCGCGAGATCGCGGACGCTGTCCGATTTCTCGTCGCCGGCGTATCCTATCGTATTTGTGAGCGACGCCGCTACATTCAAATCGCGGTCCACTATCAGCTGATCAAAGTAGGCGGTTTTGTCATTATTCACCACGAATGCCGAACCGACATATCCGTAAGCGGGATTTTTTAAGAACCCTTTCAGGTCTATCTCTATATCAGCCGCATCCGCAAGCGTAAAGATGCCTGTCGTGGGAATTATATTGCCGTTATAGCGGGTGCGCGAGTCTTTTTCCGCATCGTAGAACCACATTTCAGCGATGAACTTTGCATCGTTTTGATCAATATAGGTGTAATTATCGTCGGCGCCGTTCGTTTGACGCAATATAAAGAAACGAGCGCCGCCCAAGTAGCTCACTACAAGCTTATCGGTCGCAGTACTCGTGAATTCCTCAAACCATCCGTTACCGCTCTTAGGAATTGACGTAACGCGTTCGGAATCCGACAATTTGACGAAGGACACATTATCCTTGCTGTTGACGGTAGACTTAACGAACATATAGTCGTCATATATGCGAATGTTGGCAATTTCGACGTTCCTTAAGCTTACGACCTCCGCGCCGGATGCGACGGAGAATACGTGCGTCACCGAATCGCGCGTATAACCTACGTATTTCGGAGACAGCACGGACACATATTTGTCGAGAGAATAGGCGGAATTTGTGTAATAACTTGACGAACTCGGATTGAAAAAGCCGTTCGGCGCATCCTTAACCTGTTGTAATTTGATGTTGCCGTCGGTATCGAAAACCGTAATGAGGTTGTCACTGTCCTGAGCTACGATGAGATTATATTTAAAATAAATTTTTTCGTATTTGACTTCTACGGTGACGTCGTTCGCCTCGGCTTTGTAAAAGCCGTAATAACGCCCGATCTTAGCGGATCCCTCGGCTTTGGTAAGGACAAAACCGTCCGCAAAGTCGATATACCCGGTTTGATTTGTACGGTATAAATAGTAATTGTATTCGGTAAGCTGGCTGTTCGCGGCGTCTCCCGTCATAGACAGCGTCATGACCTGAACGTTGGCGGGTAGCTTAACATACTGCTTGGCGGTGAAATAACTCTTGTCTCCGGCGTTTTTATACACCTCAGTCAAATCGATATAGTCCGCGTCGGTGTTGCAAGCGAAAAGGAACGCCGCGCACGCCGTGATAAGCAACACTAAGGTTAAACTTCTGATTATTTTCTTCATATGATCTCCCCTCGCGCAGGCTTTAAGCCTTTCGCGCGTTTTACGACAGGTATATTCCCGGACTATCCGCGTTTCAGATTTAGATACTCTCTTGCCGAATTCATCTTTATGCCGGTGAGTCTCGCCGCAATCATAAAGATAAGCTCCAACGCTTCGCCGTTATAAGGATGTTCCGGCGCGAGAGAGGCAGTTTGAGCGCCTCTCAACGCGGACAGCGCCCCCGCGCTTAACGATAATCCTTCTTTAGGGCGGCATAATCCGCACACCGTTCCCGACCCAAAATCAAAAAACGCATCCCCGTTAAGCTCCGCGGAACAGGACGCGCAGACGTCGAAATTTAAGGAATAGCCGGTCGAAGAGAGGGCGGCAAGCATAAATTTAAGCAGTGCGCCGTCCTCGTCCCCGCCGTAATCAAGCGTGGTCAACGCCGTAAGAGCGGCCCTCAAAAGCGGAACATTGCTCGCTTCCGCAAAAAGCTTTTCCGTCGTTTCCAACACCGTGAACCCCGCGTAATATCGGATGATCCCGTTGGCAAGTCCGAAAAACGAACTCTTTTCGGTGTAGTCGACGAGAATCAACCGTCCGCCCTTGCCTTGCGCCATCATGTATTCGCCGAAGCAGAACGGCGACGCGGCATGTTTCAGACGCGCCTGCGGCTTTTTCACGCTGCGCGCGTAAACGCCGACTTTTCCCGCTTCGGCGGACACGAGAGTTATTATCTTGTCGCTTTCTCCGTAGTCCGTAGCCCGAACACAAAGAGCGTTGAGCTTTATATTATCCACTTATATATACCGATCGTACATCAAAAATAACCGTCCCCGTACCGTCTTTTGTCATTCTCCGTAGCCCAGCTCGTTCAGCAGATACGCGTTGTCCCGCCAACCCTCGTCGGCTTTTACGTACAGTGTCAGAAACACTTTCGTATCCAGCATTTCTTCCATATCTTCCCGCGCTTCGGTAGCTATCTTCTTCAGCATGGAACCGCCCTTTCCGATTATGACGGCCTTATGATTTTTGCGGTCGCAAACTATATCTGCGCTCACATCGTATATGGGTTTGTCATCCCTCAGCCGGAAATTAGTCACGACTACGCCTATTCCGTAGGGAATTTCCTCTTTAATCAGCTT
>JAITEJ010000041.1 GCA_031282095.1 Clostridiales bacterium | reverse complement strand
AAATAATAAGGGATAAATTAAAAAAATTTTTTCGAGGCTTATATTTAGCCGATATTTGCCGTTATTGTGACGTTAAAAACGGCTCCGTGGCGCGGTAATACGCAAAACGGGATCATAGCCCGCGACGAGTATATACTTCTGAGGAAAATTTTTCAATCCCTGAAATGACATTCTGCGCGGTCCATCGTTTCTTTCGCAAGGCAAAGTTCATACGAAAACGGAAATATTCCCGAACGAACGGTCGCCGCCGCGTACGTTACGCGCATATACATTATATTGAGAGCTCTTCAAGCCGCAAAATAATACCCGCGCGGTTCGTCGTTTACTTTAAGGCGACGGGATTCTATTATACTGCAGCCGGGTTTTGTCAGTCCGTGCTTATAAATGACCGTAATGCACGGCGTCGTATTTAATCGTTTAGCGCCGCACGCAATATCACGGTTTTATTCGAGGTGGCGATGCGGCAAGACGTATGATTTTCCGCCGGTCGGCACTCTATTTCACATATCCGCGCCGTAACGGAAGCAGTATAAACGGGTGCCGTAATTTGTCGTCCCTAATATCTCCGACTTAGGTGACAAACGGCATTTTTTCCGCTATAATTTTATCATGGAACAGAAACCGAAGGTCACGTGCATAATTGCCGAATACAATCCGTTTCACAACGGACACGCCTATCATCTTGAAACCGCACGGCGGGAAACCTCTCCCGACGTTCTGGCGGTCGTCATGAGCGGCGATTTTACCGAGCGCGGCGATATTGCGGTATGCCCTAAAGAGACGAGGGCGCGATGGGCGGCGCTTGCGGGAGCGGACGTCGTATACGAACTTCCTCCGGCGTTCGCGGTCGCGCCTGCGGGAGATTTCGCGTACGGCGCAATAAAAACCCTGTCGCGGCTTTTTCCGCGCTTCACCCTGTCTTTCGGCAGCGAATGCGGCGATATAAAAGCTTTAACACGCGTTTCGGATCTGTTAAGTAACGAAACCGGCGAATTATCTTCGTATATAAAGAAAAATCTTAAAGAAGGCAAAAGCTATCCGCGCGCGCGCGGCGAAGCTTTTGCCGCTCTTCATCCGGATCTTGCTCCTATTCTTTATAAACCGAACAACATACTCGCCATTGAATATATCAAAGCGGCGCGGATGATCGGCGGTGTGGATTTACATACCGTAACCCGCGAGGATAACTTCCTCTCCACGGAGATAAAGGGAACTTTCGCATCCGCCGCGGCTCTGCGCGAGTTGCTGCAAAACGGCGGAGACATATCCCCTTACGTGCCGACTTATGTGACGGACGATATTGCGCATGCATACTCGCGGGAACGGATAAACGCTCTGCGGCACGGAATTTTCCGAATACTTTCGGAAATCCCTAAAGAGAAACTCGCCCTCATATCGGGCGTGAGAGAGGGTTTGGAAAACCGTTTCAAAAAATTCCTGCCTCAAGCCGGGGACTTAAACGGGCTGCTGTCTCTCGTTAAAACCAAACGTTACACGATGGCGGCCTTAAAGCGCATCTGCATTTCCGCATACCTAGGCATAACCGCGGAAATGACTGCCGATTTTAAGGAAAATCCTCCAGAGCCTAAGGTTTTATACGGTAAATGACTTTATAAATCTTTCACGGGACGACGCATTCGGAAAAACGCGCGTTTGCCGATGTGCCCTCAAAAAAATTCACAGATAAGATGAGGTCGTACATCAAACGGCTTGAAGTCTGTATGTGCGGGGAGCCGTTTAATAAGGAAGCGTTTAACAGCGGTTCGTCTTCGGTATTTTTGCTTTAAACCGATTGCCGGTATTCCAAGACGTCAAAATTACTCCGCCGCTTATTTTTACGAATTAAATCAATTTTCCTCATCCTCGTCCTCATAAAGGCTGATTTCACCGGACTTTCGCAAAACTCCGCTGTAATGTTCTCCGAAAATCCCGATTTTATCCTTACCCGGATAATAAGTAATATCAAAATGTCGCTTGTCTGCGGACCTCTCAACGCTATGTCCCACGCAGTTTCCGTATAGTAGTGATTCCGTTTTGTGTTAAAGTCGCCTGCCAGGTAGTTTAAGTTTCGCGTGCAATTGCGTATAATAGTGATCCGATTTTGTGTTAAACGCCTATCAAGTAGTTTAGTTTTGAGTACAATTGCGTATATAATTAAAATATACGCAATCGATAATTTGATTATATACTATCGCGAATTAAAAGACAAGAGATTTACGGCAATATCTTACAAACTTTGTACAAAAGTCTTTCTTTTTGTCTATCACAAGCTCACAATTAGGCTTGCCGCGTTACCCGATCGCGTTAAATATCCTCTTCTAAATGTCCGTAAGTGCCTAAAACCGCCCTTTTTTTGCGTATATTTTAATTATATACGCAATTGTACTTAAAAATAAAGTGTAAAGAGAAAAATACATGAAGAAAGATATAAAAAAACTTTTATTAATTTTACTTGTAGCGATAATCGTTCTCGCGGCGATGACAAGCTTAACAGCTTACGCCGAATGGAATCCGATTGTTTACAGTGTAACGTTTGAGAGCAACGGAGAAAGCGAGGTAGAGCCGGCTCAAGTAGCCTACGGAGACAAGATAATCGAGCCTACCGCCCCGGAAAAGGTGGGATATACCTTTGTCGGTTGGTATAAGGACAGCAGTTTGCAGAACCGTTGGGACTTCGATACGGACACGGTAACGGGGGATATTACGCTCCATGCTAAGTGGGAAGCGTTATCTGGGGAAGACCCGGTTGACGACACCGAATATACGGTAACGTTCGACAGCAACGGGGGAAACACCGTTCAGACGGTTAACGCAAATTACGGAGATACGATAGCCGAACCCACCGACCCGGAAAAGACGGGATATACCTTTGACGGTTGGTATAAGGAAATCGGGTTAAATAACCGTTGGGATTTCTCTTCCGACACGGTAACGGGAAATATAACGCTCTATGCTAAGTGGAATCCGATTGCTTACACGGTAACGTTCAACAGC
>JAITEJ010000190.1 GCA_031282095.1 Clostridiales bacterium | reverse complement strand
ACGCCCTCGCCGGTTTTGGCGGACACCTTAACGACGGGGATATTGCCGCCCCACTCCTCGGGTACAAGTCCGTGTTCGGTCAGCTGCTGCATTATGCGGTCCGGCATCGCGCCGTTTTTATCGATTTTGTTTATGGCGATGATAATTTCCACTCCGGCAGATTTCGAGTGATTTATCGCCTCTATCGTCTGCGGCATGATGCCGTCGTCCGCCGCGACCACCAACACGGAAATGTCGGTGACCTGAGCGCCGCGCGCGCGCATCGCCGTGAACGCCTCGTGACCCGGCGTATCTATAAAGGTGATCGGAGAGCCGTTAAGCATCACCGTATACGCTCCTATATGTTGCGTAATGCCGCCCGCCTCGCCTTGCGCGACGTTGGCGTGCCTTATATAGTCCAATAAGGACGTTTTGCCGTGGTCGACGTGACCCATTATGGTTACGACCGGAGGTCTTGTCGTCAGCGCGCTCTCATCGTCCGTATCGGTGTTCGCTTCCGAAAGCGTTTCTTCCTTAGTTTTCTCGGGTCTGTATTCCAGCGTGACTCCGAATTCGGATGCGATTAATTCCGCCGTATCGAAATCTATGCTCTCGTTTATGGTCTTTACTATGCCCAAAAAGAACAGTTTTTTTATAATCTCCGCGCCCGTTTTGCCGATTTTTTCACTCAAGGTCTTAACAGATACGTTATTATTGCTGATAACGGCGTTTTCTATACGTACGTTTTGCGGCTGTATAAATTCGTTTTTCTTTTGCGCCTTTCTGAGCTTGACGCGAACGGCCCCGTCCTCATCAATTTCCGAAGCGGAAAACGCATCGACGATAAAGCCCTTTTTAATCAGCGCGTGCTTGCTGGGAGATTTCTTATCGTCGACCGGCGCCCCCGTCTTCTTGGGAGGAGCTTTCTTTATGTCTTTCGGGATAGGGGCGGGCGGCGGAGTAAAGGGAGTGCGTCCGAAAGGAGGCTTGCCGCCGTCCGTGCGCGGCGTATACGGTCTTGAACCGTCCGCGTTTCTCGGAGTATAGGGAGGTCTCGATCCGTCCGCGTTTCTCGGGGGATAACTGCTTCTGCCCTGATTTTCCGGCGGAATATAAACTCTGTTGCCGTTTTCTCGCCGCGGATAGCGGTCGTTCGACCCGTCCGCCGGCGGCGTGTATACGCGGCGCTGCTCCTTAGGCGGCTCGACGGGCGGCGTATAGACGCGGCGAACTTCCTTGGGCGCTTCTGCGGGAACGTCTTTGACGGCGGGATCCTTTCGAACCTCCTTCTTGTCCGTCTTTGCGGCTTCGGCTTGCAACGGCTTCGGTTGCTGTTTCACCGGCTTTTCCTGATCGGACGGCTCCGCCGAAACCTGTTCCTGTTTAGACGCAACGGAACTCTCGCCCGCGATTGCGGCGACATCCGCTGCTGCGTTCGGCGCGGAAACCTCCGAAACCGACGACCGCTCGGAAAAAGCGGCGGACGGAGCTTCATTCGCGGCGTGCGGTTCGACCGGCGCTTCACGTTTTATCTCCGAGGGGGCGGTTTGCTCTTGCTTTTCGGCGGCTTCCTTGGCGATTGCCCGTTCGCGCGACTGTTTTTCCTCTTCACGCTGTCTCTCCTCTTCCAGTTTAACGAGAAGAGCCGCGCGTTTTTCGCGCAACTGACCGCTCACTCCGGAGAGAGTGTTCTTAAGCTTTCCGAGTTCGCCTAAAAAAGGTTGCATTTTTTCCTTTTGCAATCCGTTCAGCGCCTGAATATGGGCGCGCCCTCCATCGGACTTTTCGTTCGCTTTAGCGTCGCTATTTACATTTACGTTTTGTTCGCTCATCAACATACCTCGCCGGGGATTTTTATCCTTCGACATTCTTACGGCCTGGCGCCGTGCGAAACCGCCCTTATCCCGGCTTCGCCTCGGTTTACGGACAGTCGTTCTAATTCTGCCCTAAGCCGTCCTTTATTGTTATTTTTATAATTTCCGCAAGATTTTTATCGGTTACCGCGACAGCCTTACACGCCTCTTTATTTAAAAGCGAATTAAGACCGTCGATCTTCAGTATCGGAATTTTTTCACCCGCATATCCGTAAAGCTTCTGCACGGCGTTTCCGGCAAGACTCACGTCAATCAAAATAAGCGGATAAAAGCGTTTTCTTGCCAATATATTGTCGGTGCCCCAAACCACGGAGCCTGATTTCACGGCAAACCCCAAATAGGCTTTAAGCTTGCGCCGCCGTTCTTCCGTATTGTCCGCTTCGGCGGAGTTTTTCCCTGATGACTCTTCTTTCGGTACGGTCATTCTTTTTTTAAGACCTCCGCGCGCGCCGCAATTTCCGCGTAGACCGACGCCGGGACGTCGCAAGAGAAATGCTTGTTTAAAAGTTTTCGCTTTACCGCCTTTTCCACGCAGGTCGGATCTTTGCATATATATGCGCCGCGACCGGGCGCCCTTCCGTTTGCCACGGAAACTACGCCGTCCGGCGATTTAACCGCCTTAATAAACAGCTCCGATTTGGGAAGCATCCGCCGACATGCCACACACATACGTAAAGGTTCTTTCTTTTCCATATCAACAAACGAATTACGGAAACAATCCGCGCCGTATCGGTGTTATTCGTCCGCCGAAGAGTCGTGTTCGGATATTATACCAACCCGTTCATCTGCGGCCGAGGCGGCGTTCTAATCGGCGTCCGCCAGGGCCACGATGCTGGAATACGGCTTAACGTCGATTTTCC
>JAITEJ010000137.1 GCA_031282095.1 Clostridiales bacterium | reverse complement strand
CAATTATCGGCGCTTCCGTCGGACGCGTCGGTCACGCCGTTTTCCGCGGATGGAGCGGACGGTTGTTTTTCCTGTTCCGCCGCGTAGCGTTTAAAAGCGTCGCCGTCGCCCGCCGAAATTTGAGATTCCAAGCCGGCGGCGGTTTCTTCGGTGAGTTCGCCGTTTTCCCGTGCCGCGCGCACCTTGCATATTTCTCCGTAGCGTTTAAAAGCGTCGCCATCGCCCGCCAAAATTAGGGTTTCCAAATCGGCGGCGGTTTCTTCGGTGAGCTCGCCGTTTTTCTTTGCCGCGCGTACCTTGAGCGCTTCGATCACTTCGTTATGGCGTTTTTCCGTCATATCCCAAAAGAACATCGGTATTGCCGCAAGCGCTGACGACGCCGCGGTAATGAGGGTGCACCATTTGAGAATGGGGAAGATTACATCCGGGTTAAGCAGGGAGTTTTCGGCGGCGTCGGCGCCGTATGCGCCCGCAATGGCGGGCTGAACCAAACCCGTTCCGATAGCGACGGCGGCGGTCAAAATCGCAAGGAACTGACTTATATTGCCTTCCATGCGGTCACCGCTTTGAAGTTGCTGCCAATCGTAAACTTGCGTGTTTAAAGCGGGATCGGTGACGATTTGTACGGCGTTCATAAACGTCATTATGAAAATGAAAACCAAAATCATGTAAGGACTCGCCGACGACGTGTTCAGAAACAGCAGAATGGGAAGCGCCGCCGCCGCGGTGAGCATGTTGGACAAAATGACCAACCTTTTTTTCCCGAATTTTTTGATCAGAAAAGGCGCCCCTACCATGGCCGGAGTGAAAGCGAACGCGATAATGGAAACGGCTATACTTTGGGCAAACTCGTTTTTAATCAGATAACTGCAAACCCACGCCGCAAAAAAATTGAATAACGTGCGCAGACTTCCCAAAATGTTGCGCGCGGCGGTGAGCCAGAAATATTTATTTTTTGCGGTGGCGGCGAAACCTTTTATAATGCCGACGCGCTGCTCGTAGTCTTTGGAAATTATAGCGCGCTCTTTTGTGCCGAACGCCGTCCAGTATCCCAGCGCGAACAGAGCGAGAAGCATTGCGGGGACGATCCATTGATATGTGCCGATGAGGTTTATCCCCATAACTTTATCGCCGGTAATAAGCGTGTACGAAAAGACTACGTTCGCCACCATTGGGAACACGAAGTTTACGATAGAGCCGCCAAGCGAATATACGGTGGAGCCGAGACCCATCATCATTTCTTTTTCGCTTTGGTTCGGAGATATGACTTGCAGCAGGGTGTTAAACGCGAGCTGATAAACCGCGATGAGAAACTGCAGCAAAAGAAACAGCACCGTAAAGGTTACGAATACCGCCGTATGGTTGCCCATGAGCATGTTCGGTATCCACCCGATAGCGACCGTGAGCGCGAACAGCGGAATGGGAAGCCAAATAAGGTAAGGACGGAATTTGCCGTATTTTGATCGCGTATTGTCGGTCATCCAGCTGATTAACGGCGCGCGCACGATTGTGAACACGTTCATTAAGACGACGAGGATCATGATTTCGTTGCTGGTCACGTTGAGCGCGTTGAAGATGTTGATGCCGTATTGTATCGTGGTTATGTAGCCAAGCAGCACGGTAACGCCGAATATGCCTATGCCTCCTACCGAATAGGCGCAAAATTCCTTGTAACTTATGGCTTTGCCCTCCGGAGGAGTTTTCCAATGAACTTTAATGTGATTTACGGCATACTTCAACTTAGACGATAACGAACTCACGGCAAATTAATCTCCAAATGTTTTGACGCGCGCCGTTTTAAACACGCGTTTGAAATATTTTAACACAGACGGACGAGTTTGTACAGAGATATAAGGAAAAAATTTTTTCCGAAGCAAAGCCGTGGCTTACAGTTCGGAATTTTTATGTCGAAAAACGTTTACTTTTTTTCCGTTAAAAATATTTACCGAAAATTCCGAAAAGGTTCCCTAAAAACGATTGACAAATCTGCAATATGAAATTTACACAAAGCCGCGCCCGTAGTTTTTCCGTCGAAGAACCCCGTGTATTTGCGGCGGTAAAATTTGCGTTTTACTTGCGGACGGACATATTAAGTGATATAATATAAATATGTATACCGTTATATTAAAAAAAGGCGAGGAGAAGCGACCGCTGTCGGGACATCCGTGGATATACGCCAACGAGGTCGCCAGGATAGACGGCAAGGACGCGCAAGGCGGCGTATGCCGGGTTGAGTCCTCAGACGGACGTTTTGTCGGGCGGGGGTTTATCAATCATCAGTCTAAAATCATCGTGAGGCTGTTGAGCCGCGACGAGAGCGAAACGGACAGGGCTTTTTTCTTAAAACGGATAAAGTCCGCGGACGCGTTCAGGCGTTCGCTCGGCTATTCGGATAATTACCGCGCCGTGTTCGGTGAAAGCGACCTGCTGCCCGGACTTATAGTGGACAAATACGCCGACGTGCTTTCGGTGCAGTTTTTATGTTTGGGCATGGAAGTGCGGAAAGACATGATCACGGATATACTTGTCGAATTGTTTGCGCCTTCCTGCGTTTATGAAAGAAGCGATGTGTCGGTGCGCGCTAAGGAGGGTTTGCCGGAGCGTAAGGGTGTTCTTTACGGGGAGCTTCCCTCCGAACTCGTAATCACGGAAAACGGCGTAAAGCTGAAAATCGACGTCGCGAACGGTCAGAAAACGGGATATTTTTTGGATCAAAAGGAAAACCGCGCGCGTCTTAAGGATTACGTGAAAGGAAAGCGCGTGCTTGATCTGTTCTGCAATCAAGGCGGTTTTTCTCTGTGCGCCGCGGACGGCGGAGCGTCGGAGGTCGTCGCCGTCGACATAAGCGCGCCGGCTCTTGAAGCCGTACGCGTGAACGCCGGGTTAAACGGAATCCGAAATATAACGACGGTGCAGGCGGACGTTTTCGAGCTTCTCAGAGAATACAAGCGAGAGGGGCGTAATTTCGACGTTATAGTCCTCGATCCGCCCGCGTTTATAAAAAGTAAGGATACGGTTAAAGAAGGTTTCAACGGTTATCGCGATATAAACACTTTGGCGTTGAAACTGCTCGCACAAGAGGGTGTGCTTGTCACGTGCAGCTGCTCGCAGCATATGTCTCTCGGCCTTTTTACGGAAATGCTGCGGGAAAGCGCGATGAGGGCGAACGTCGGCGCGCGCGTCGCGGATGTGCGTTTTCAGGGACGTGACCACGCTTCGCTGTTGTCCGCCGACGAAGGACAATATTTAAAGTCGGTGACATTGAAACTGCTTTAATATTATGAGAAATAAATATATGAAAAAAGATGTCGAAACGCACGGCGGCTAAGTATACCGATTGCAACATACTCCGGAGGCGCTTGCGAGGAAAGGACGGTCAAGGATGCGGCGGTGGGGTAGAATAGTAATATTATGCAGGAGGCATGTATGGGAAAGGATATTAACAAAAGTTTAAAAACTGAACTGACAATTTTGCTTGTATTCAGCGCGTTGTTCGTGGCGGGTATTCCCGCTATACCCGTTGGATTTGCGGGCGGACTTATATGGTTGGGCATACTCGGCTGCATATTCGTGGGCGGCGGTTTTTACGGCTTGCCGCTTGGGTGGGTACACTTCGGAGAACAATGCAGACGGCGCGCTATAGTCCGCGCGGTGACAGACGACGGTCTGACGGACGTCTCCGAACTTGCCTCCAATTTCGGCAAAAGCGAAAAGTCTATAAGACAGTCTTTAGTGACTATTTTTAATAAACGCTATTTGCCCGGTTATAAATTCAACGCCGATAAAACCGCGTTGGTTGCGTTTGAGAAAGCCGCGCCGGTTAAAAAAATAAGGAAATGCGAGTCTTGCGGAGCGGCTCTTACCGGCGACGGAGTATGTCCTTATTGCGGTGCGGCGCACTCATAAATTAAGGGGGCGTGTCGCGGCGATAAGAAAAAAGAATGCCGAAATGAACGCCGTAAGAATAGCGGGAACGGCGCGCAGCGCTGATATTCTGTTGTCGAAGTATGTTTTTTGTGAGGAAAAATAAATGATCAAACACATAGTAATGTGGAAACTTAAAGAAGAAAACAAGGCGGAAAACGCGGAAAAGATAAAGTCTTAGTTAGAAAGCTTAAACGGAGTGGTTCCTACGCTTAGAAAAGCCGCCGTCGGCGTGGGAAAGGAAATAGAGAGCGGTGCGTTCGACGCCGTGCTTATATCTGAATTTGACGACGAGGCCGGTCTTGCAGCGTATAAAATTCATCCCGAACATATAAAAATAAGCAAATTCGTTCAAACCGTAAGGATTAACCGCGCCGTTTGTGATTTTATCGTTTAAGATTTTAAATTTGCCTTTAATAAGCGTTATCCTACAACTCCGAATAATCAAAAGTATGCGGAAATCATCTAAAACACCGCCGAGTCTGATCGCACTGTTTTACCGTGTGTATTGTTTGCTGTCATTTAAAGCATAAGATTTAATGGATATCTCTCCTCGGAGCGGATCATAGGTATAATCGTTATAAAAACGCACGCGGCACGTAATAGAGTTTGTCGGTTGGAGGTCGGCGCGAGCCCCCCCGCGAAGTATAAAAACGCACGCGGCACGTAATAGAGTTTGCGTCGGCACGTACATCTATACTTCCGTTAGCGGAGTATAAAAGATACGCGCGGCAATTAGGAGTCTCGTAACGAAATAAGGCGCATTAAAATCTAACACTACGTATGCGGCGGTATTCCACTTTGCGAACTGAACAAGGTATAAGGCGTAAGAACGTACGAAGAGCTGTACGACGTGCATGCCGATCTATACGCACGCAAAGACAACGCTCAATCCAAACGCGCGAAAACTTATACGGCATGTACTCGGAGAGGGAATCTTGTTCATTGGCGTTAAGCGGCGCACTCGAACGGAATTCATACGGCTCATTATGCGGCGCAGAATTTCACGGTGAGGACGGCGTGTGATTCACTTTTTTTAATATGATTTTTACGAACATACGGATTGCACAAGAAAAAAATTAACTAAAATTCGACACTATATGACATAATACGATTATTTTGCTTATAAGAAAATGTATTTTTATGTTGTATTATATTAGGGCAGAAGAAAAAACAACGAAAAAATGTTTCAATTTATCCGTTAAATCCAATCGCGGCAAAAGAAATACCTACGACGATAAAATATATCCGTTACGCGTTTAAAGGTATAAGCCGGTCCGCACAGAAAACAGAACGGAACGAAACCGTTGCGGCAGACGTCTGACGTAAAAACCGAATAAGGAGATATGAAGAATGAACGTAAAAATGCAAAAAGATCAAAAAATCAAGCAGGAAATTGTAACCGAGGGGCTCGGTACGCACGGCGGTGTGACTAAACTTTTCAAGAATACCACCATTGAAACCGATTTCGCGTTGTCGGAGGCGGTATCGTTGTACGGCTGTAAATTTAATCGATTAACGGTGCGCTTCGACAAACAGTCGGGTATTTACTATGCGGAGGCAGGTTTATGGCTGCGCATATCGGGCAAGTACATAATTGGGAAGACCTTTAAAAACTTATCAACCTATGATTGTTTTAACCTGTTGAAAATGATAGGCGCCGGCATAAGGCAAACGTATATACGCAGGATTTTCGCGGCGTAAATGAGAAAAGGCGAACGGGTTCGGGATTTAAGGTTTTTAAATGTCCCTAAGGCGATTCGTTTAAAGTTAAGGCTGATTGGACGCCAAAATCCTGGGAGCATTTAACATCGTTAAGAGGGAAGAGTTCGTACATGAGAAAGAGAGGACGCTTTACGACCAAAAAAGCTCGGACGCACACGGATGGATGAGTTCGTACATAAACTGAGCGAACGCACTATGCTCAGTAAGACTCAAAAGGACGCGAATGCAAGCGGCGTCAACACCGAGAACACGGAACAGAGGATTATTTAACAGACTATTGGGACGGACGGCGTAAGCACCAAATTAACTCTTTTAGGAGAATGCATGTACGGGATTGTGTAAAAACCTAACGCGATGCAGCGCGTGTTTTGATCCGCGGCGCGACGGTGCGGACGGCGTAAGCACCAAATTAACTCTTTTAGGAGAATGCATGTACGGGATTGTGTAAAAACCTAAAGCGGCGCAGCGCGTGTTTCAATCCGCGGCGTGACGGTACTGATTAAGAAAAAGGATAACAGAGTCAAGCAGATAAAAGCGGGAAAACGCTGCATGGTTTATCGTAACGCATAAATATTCTGCGAAAGTTTCTAGGGCGGCAAAAAAAGCGTTCTGCTCCGTTGTGTTTTTTATAAAGCTATTCGTCATATTCCCGCGGTCGCCTTCGATTTTAT
>JAITEJ010000127.1 GCA_031282095.1 Clostridiales bacterium | reverse complement strand
GAAAATATGTTTATTCCGCCGCCGAAACCTATAAGGACTTCTTTAAGATCCGATCCGCAGCCCGTTCGCTCTTTCCCAAAAATCCGGCGGGGTATAAACCCGCCCTGAATCCGTCGGTGAATCCCACATCTTTACGGTCATAGTTATAAACCTAAAACGGTTGCGTTGTCAAGAAAAATAACCTTCGTTTCAACGTTTCGGCAAAAATTGTCTTACGGAGCCATACCGGGGCGGGACATAAGCTTAGAAAAGACATTTTGGCTTTCCGACGAAACAAAATAAAATAAATCCCACAATTTAACCTTGCATAAACAATGTTTTTATGTTACTATATTTGCAAGCGTTTTTAATCGGCGTCGCGGTCAGGCAGTTTTAATTATTGCCGCAACCGGAATCAATTCCGGGAAAACAGCGGAGCGGCGCGTATTTAATTCGAAAAACCGGCACAAGGGAGAACAAGATGGAAGAAAAAAATATCGGTGCGGCAGTTAAACCCGCGGGAATCCTGCATAAGCTTTTCGGCACTAAGCCGGGCGACGGACTTCAGCCGAAGGAAGCCTTAAGCTACAGCGTGGCGGGTTTGGGACAGAACCTTATAAGCGGACTGGTCGGCTCATACCTCGCATATTACTTCACTAACGGCTTGTTGATCCCGTCCGTGACGGTCGGCTTGATTATGCTGTTTATCCGTCTTTTCGACGCGTTTAACGATCCTATCATGGGTAGCATCGTGGACAGGACTCAAACTAAGAACGGCAAATGCCGTCCTTATCTTAAGTGGACTCCGGTGCCGGTCGCAATTTTTACCGCATTGCTGTTTATCCCCCTGCCTCCCGACAAGGTGGGGACGGTAGTGATAATGACCGTCGTATATCTGCTGTGGAGCATCGTATATACCATAGTAGACGTTCCATATTGGGGATTGGCCACCGCGATGACCTCCGAAACGCATCAGCGCGGCACCATACTGACCGTGGCGAGACTGTTTTGCACTGTGGGCGCGGGCGTGATTTCCATACTTATCCCCAGCATAACCGGCGTTTGGACGAAGGATTTCGTCGACGCATTCGGCAGTATAAGAGAGGGCTTTGAACAAGGAGCCGCGGAGGCGCTCCGAAACAACTTTTGGTGGCTTACGATAATTATAGTTGCGATTTCCATTCCGACTTTCCTGCTGGGCTATAAAAATACAAAGGAACGCTTCTACAGCAAAGAAGATCAGCGTTCCCTTAAAGAAAACCTTAAACTGCTTTTTAAAAACAAGCCGCTCATGACTATCGTCGTTTCCGGGCTGTTAGGCAGCGCGAAAACCCTTTGTTTGTACAGCGCGATATTCATCGCCCAATATAACTTAAGCGCGGCGGGCGTAAACATACTGGGCATGCAAGGCGTACAGCTTGCTACGCTCATAACCCTTGCTGTTGTGCCGGGCGGTCTTATCGCGTCGCTGTTGGTGCCGTGGTGTACCAAAAAATTCGGCAAGAAAAACACTTTCATATGGTCGCACATCATCGGCGGCGCCGCTATGCTCGCCATGGGTCTTTGCGGGCTCAACGGCAACTGGGCTAAGGACTGGGTTCTTGCGATCAATTTTGTCGGGCTGATCCTCGCCGGCGTTCCGCAAGGCTTCGGCAATATTCTTTCTTACGCGATGATAGCCGACAGCGTGGATTATTTGGAGTGGAAAGAGGGCAAGCGCGCCGAGGGCATCTGCTTCGCCATGCAGACTTTCATGAATAAAATCGGTATGGCGATAGGTGCGGCGGTGTCCTGTTTCGCGCTCACATGGGCGGCAATCGACCCCAACAACGCGGTGACTGCGACCATAGAGGGCAATCCGAACGGACTCAATTTACTCTTTCTCATAACCATAATCGTACCCGCGATCAGCATGATCCTCGCCGCTATACCGTTCTTTTTCTACAAATTTAACGAAAAGGAACAAGCGATCGCGGTCGCCGAAACTCTGGCAAGAAAAGGTATCGACGCGGACGGCAATGTCTTAACCGCGGACGCCGCCCCCGCGGATGAAAACGGGGACGCCGCCGAATACGCCTTTGAAACGCCGTCTCCCGGCGATGGCGAGACCGTCTGATAAAAAGCCGCGTTTTATCCGATATCCGTAACGTTCCGCCAACGCCGGTGAAACCATTTGATTAGATAGGCGCACTTATTCGCGCTTTGCATCTAAACCGCGTTAATCCTGAGATAAAGCCGCGGGAATCGTTTCGGGATAAGTCAGGTTCTAAGCAACAAACGATTGTAATATATTCATAATATGAATATGTTAACCGGCGCGGCGGTCGAGTTTTTTAAACGGCTGACGGGCAATAATTATTTAACTCTGTATCTGGTGTCGATGATCCCCGGGATAGAACTGCGCGGCGGCGTGATACTTGCCGGCGGCATGGATGTGCATCCCCTGGTCGCTATGCTTTTGTGTGTGACGGGAGCGTCTACGGTGGTATTCCCCGTTTTATTACTGTTGAAACCTATAATAAACCTCATGAAACGGCATGAGTTTACGAAACGTTTAGGAGAACGCGCAGAAATCGGCTTGAAAGCGCGTAAGGAAAAAGCGTTAAAATCAACGCCCGCCGAATGCGATACGACGCATAACACAATTGATTTAACAAAAAACGTTGCGCCGTCGCTGAAGAGAAGAATGCCGCGAAAGTTGCCGCCCGCATTCAAACGCTGTCTGGCGATTTATTTGTTCACCGCCGTTCCTCTGCCGCTTACCGGAGCATGGGCGGGGGCGGCTATAGGAGCATTTACGGACGTGCCGATATGGAAAGTCGGACTGTCCGTCATAGCCGGAAACTTAACCGCCGGAATAATAATGAGCTTGCTGCTTGCCTTTTTTGGTCGCTG
>JAITEJ010000112.1 GCA_031282095.1 Clostridiales bacterium | reverse complement strand
ATGAACAAGAATATCGACACAAAACCGACGATCGTCAGCGCAAGCTTTTTGACGAACTCATCCTTACCGTCGTTGTCGCGTTTGGCTTTGTAGCATTGATAGATGTAATACGTAAGAATCAACGGGACAACCGCCATAGCGTTCAAGCTCAGCAATAACGCCAATCCGAGCGTCACAAAAGACGCGATATGTTTCTTTTCGATCAGCAGAATGAACGTGATGAGCAACAGCGCCGCCAAAATGGAATCGAAAGAGCCGCGCACGCCGGACAAAACGAACGCCGCGGGAAGAAGCGCGTAAATTAACGCGTATATGAAAGCGACTTTATTGCCCACGTATTTTTTGCCGAAAAAGAAAATCGCCGTTACCGCCGCCATGTCCGCGACTATCGCCGGTATTTTCAAGAGCAGAGAATACGCCGCCGTGTTGTCCTGTATGCCGAATAATTTTCCGAAACCGCCTATTATGCCGAGAATATAGAGCGCTCCGGGAGAGGCGAGACTGTTCGGATTATTGACGTAAAACGCCGCGGTTCCCTTTTCTATGAGTTCGCTGGCAACCGCCAGTATACCGTTGGTTTCCGCGCCGAATCCCTGCATTGTGGCGGCGAAAATTATCCGCACCACAAACGAGAGGGATAACAGAAACGCCGTCAAAAACGTCGCGCTCTGAACCGCGCCCTTGAAGCCCCTTGCTGAAACGTCGCCCAAAGGATTGCGCTTTGAGTAGGCGCGCCGTATAATCACATAAGAACAAATCAAAACACCGAAGCCGAACAGAGTGAACAGCGTCACGAAAAGAATTCCGCCGATATTCGTATTTTCGACTACGGGGTTTGTCTTACGGATTTCGACAACGTCCGACGAACTGTAGCCCACGGGGAATTTCTCTATCCTTTTTATGGAAACGTTGTCGTATTTTACGGTCGCCGCCGACATATCGGCCGGCGAATCCACCCTCAGCGCTATAGTCAGATTATCGGTGCGCATGGGCTTAACGAAAAGGGTAACATCCGTCCACTTTTCATGTACGTTCCAGTCGGAAACATATGCCTTAACGTTTTCGAGAAAGCTTATGCCGGCGGTTGCCTGCGCCGTCTGACGGTAGCTCACTTGAACCTTATATACCGCGCCGCTGACCACGGGAACGGTTTGATACGCCCATGCCGCGGATCTCGCGCCGGAGTTTATTTTCAACTCCAAACCCTGCCGTCCGTAAGCCGCGTTCGGTTCGCCGTCGATCAACGCCGTACCGGAGCCGTTTACGGCAAATTCTAACATCTTCTTTTCATAGGATGCATTCGATTCGCTGCCGAACTTCCACGCCTCGAAAGACAACCCCTCAGAGTCGTAATTCTCGAAGTCGCCGTTTACCACGAGTTCCTCGTCGTAAACGGGATTCGGATCGTTGCACGCCGTAAAAACGAATATAGCGGCGCAAGAAATTAAAATTATTAAAATTACGCTCAGTTTTTTAAATCTTACCATTGCAAGCAAACCTCTCGAAATACGGGTTGCGGATTGCCGCTGCGCCGCAAGCTATTCTCCATTTTAAAAAAAAGGCGAGCGGCGGTATTTTTTTTAAACGCCGACGCCCGCCCGTATGCTTTATCTTCTTTTCAGCTCTTTGACCTTTGCCGACTTGCCTTTTCTGTCTCTCAAATAGTAGAGTTTAGCGCGTCTTACGTCGCCTAAGCGGACGATTTCAATGTGGTCGATTTTAGTGGAATACAGCGGAAAAGTCCTCTCTACTCCTATACCGTACGACAAACGGCGTACGACAAAGGTTTCGCGCACGCCTCCGTTTTTCTTTGCGATAACGGTGCCTTCGTAATTTTGCAGTCTTTCGCGCGAACCCTCGGTAACCTTAACGAAAACCTTTACGGTATCGCCGACGTGAAACTCGGGAAAATCCGCTTTAACGGCGTCGATTTCCTGCTCCGTAGGCGTTTCCGTCAAGGGCTTCTTAGCCTTGGCGAGGGCGCGCATTTTGATTACGCCCTCAATTTCTTCTTTTTCAATCTGATCGATTATGTTGCTCATAGTGACTTTATATACCTCCTGTCTTTACTAAACGCTCATGTCCTTAAAATGCAATCACATATCCCGCCGCAAAAAGAAAGCCTTTCAGGCGGCGCGACGGGGGCTTCCCGTAAAAACGGTAAGCGAACAGCGGAGCGTCCGAGTCATTATGCTTGAGAATTATAGCATATCGCACAGAGTTAGACAACTAAATAAATTAAGTTATACGTAAATAAATTTGAGTTATTATATAAATGACTCTGAATTTCTGTATAATACGAAAAAAAGTCGATATTAATTTTTCTGAGTACAAAATCAAAAACGCTTGACGGTAAATAAATATCCGGTGACTAAACAAATAAAAGATGCGATGAATAAAATAATTCAGCGCGGCATCGGTATGGAAAGCCGTCTATCGTACAGAGTATCGTTCTTTATGTTATTGCCGTAAATTATATGTAAAATTTGCTTACACGGCGCTTTTTTCTACCCATTTCATGGCGCGTTCTGTTTCCCCTCAGCCCACGCATCCCGAAATTCTTGATTATTTTTTACGTCAGCCGCTTACGCTTTTTTAAAAACTCATTTTACGGATATTCTCCGCGCGTAAAAAATTCTTGAAAAATCTTTGAAAAACCTCTTGACAAAGAATCGCCGCCGTATTAATATATGGTTGACAATACTAT
>JAITEJ010000027.1 GCA_031282095.1 Clostridiales bacterium | reverse complement strand
CTTGAAGAAAGATTCAACGCATGGTGGGTAACGGTAAATCGTTTCGCGCGCGGCGGATAAATTACTAATATCGGCAAGGTCGTCTTGTTCTCCGCTGAATTCAGAGTCGTTTCGCGCGCAGCGGATAAATTGTTAAAACGTGTCAGCGAAAGTAAGATGACGGATCTCCGAGTCGTTTGGCGCACGGCGGATGAACCGCTAAGGAAAAAGAAAGCCAGCGATTGACGTATTGCATAAAGAGTCGTTTCGCGCGGCGGATAAATTGTTAAGACAAATCAGCCGCTTTCGCGGTACGCGTGATCTTTTCGATGACATTCTCGGACACAGCGGTCTATTTAAAAAATTGCGAGCCGGAAAGCATATGGAGTTATAATATTGGAAATAGGGGTTTCTACCGCGACTTTTTTCGGAAAGGCATACACGGAGGACGCGCTGAAAATAATATCCGGGCTTAAAACCGGTGTGGCGGAAGTGTTTCTTGCCACTTTTTCGGAGTTTGAGCCGGAGTTCGCCGACGTGTTGTTGAAGATCAAACGCGAAGGGCTCAGGGTGCATTCGGTGCATTCCTGTAACACGATTTACGAACCGCAATTGTTTAACAGAAGTCCGCGGACAAAAGCCGACGCGTTCGTCTATTTTAAAAAGGTTATAGACATAGCCGCGCGGCTGGGGGCTAAGGCGAATACATTTCACGGGGCGACGCGCAACAAATATTTAGGGGCTTTCAACTACGACTACAGCGTGTTGGGGGAGGTTATGGAAGAGATCTCCTCTTATTCGTTGGAAAAGGGCGTGGAAGTCACTTTTGAAAACGTCTATTGGGCGATGTTTGCCGAACCTGATTTCTTCCGCAAAATTAAACCTTACGCGCCGCGGCTAGGCGCTTGCCTTGATGTCAAACAAGCCGTGCGGTCGGGTTACTCCGTTTACGACTATATAAAGGCGATGGGGAGTTCCGTGAAAACCGTGCATTTGTTGGATATGACCTCGGAGGGCGGAACCTGCATTCCCGGACGCGGAAGCTTTGACTTTTACGGATTGTTTTCCGCGCTTTACGACGTCAATCCCGACGTTCCCGTTATGTTGGAACAGTACCCCGAGGATTTTTGCCGGACATCGGAAATAGACGACGCTATAGATTATCTGAACGGTATAATAGCAAGGATACATTGACAAAGTAAAAAATAATCCCCTATAGATGGCTGAAATTTGAAAAAAATACGCAACATGGCGAAGTAAATTTTTAAAGCGGCGGATAGGGAAAAATAATGCATAAACGGTTTGACCGTACTTGCGGCGGACGGGCGGAAAACGCCTGCAAGCGGACGAGTCGGCGGGATGCGCTTTGAAAACGGCGGCTGATAGGGATGAGTAGTGCGTAAGCGGTTTTACCGCCCGCGACGGACGGAAAATGTCATGTTTTGGAAAGGATGACTGAATACTATTCAAACAATTGACCATTATTGCGGCGGACGGGCGGAAAACGCCGTATCTTTGACGACGGGAACACGATCGTAGACCGACTATCATTGCGGACGGACGGAAAACGCCTGTAAGCGGATCGGTCGTTGAATTTTAGAAAATTTTTATGCGCGGAAAGGCGTACGGAGGTATGAACATGGAAAAAGCGATGATAAAGTTTGATTATAACAACATGATGAGCGAGTTTGTCGGGCGTCACGGCATTAAGCGCGAGGAGGTCGGCGCGGTGAACTCTAAAGCGCAGGAGGCTTTTTACGATATCGGACGGGAACGCGGCAAGGGTATGCTCGGTTGGACGGAGCTTCCCTACAATCAGGAGGACGTCGTGAAGGATATTCTTGAAACCGCGGTCGCCGTCAGGGCTAAATTTGAAAACTTCGTTGTGCTTGGCATAGGCGGCTCCGCGCTCGGCCCTACGGCGGTGTTTACCGCTCTTTGCCACTTCCGTTACAATGATTTGCCGGCGGAAAAACGCGGAGGTCCTAAATTTTTCGTTGAGGACAACGTGGATCCTGAACGTATGAACGCGCTTTTGGACGTGATCGACGCCGATAAGACTTGTTTCAACGTCATCACGAAGAGCGGCGCGACAAGCGAAACAATGAGTCAGTACCTTATAATAAGCGCTATTTTGAAGGAAAGGCTGGGGGATAAATACGCCGATAACATAATCGCCACGACTTCGGCGCAAAAAGGTAATTTAATCAAGATAGCCAAGGATGAAGGCTTTAAAACTTTTTATATACCCGAGGGCGTGGGCGGCAGGTTTTCGGAACTCTGCCCGGTAGGATTGCTGCCCGCCGCCGTTTTAGGCATAGACATAGCGTCGCTCTTAGAGGGAGCGGCGGCTATGGACGAGAAATGTTCGTCGCCCGTATGCACAAAAAATCCCGCGCTTATGGCGGCGGTTTTACAGTATATCGCAATGGAGAAAAAGAACGCGAATATCTCCGTGATGATGCCCTATTCGGACGCGCTTAAATATTTTGCCGATTGGTATTGCCAACTTTGGGGAGAAAGCCTCGGCAAGGCGACGGACAAAAGCGGAGAAAAGGTCTACGCGGGGCAAACTCCCGTTAAGTCGCTCGGCGTCACCGATCAGCACAGTCAGGTTCAACTGTATGTCGAAGGTCCGTTCGACAAGGTCGTCACCTTTATAACCGTTGAAAAATTCAGAAACGACGTGGCGATACCCGCCGGCGCGGAGGGTTTTCCCGACGTCAATTTTCTCTGCGGGCACACCTTGGGCGAGCTTATCAATACGGAAAGAAAGGCTACGGAATTCGCGCTTACAAAGGCGGGACGCATGAACGGCACAATAATTCTTCCGGAAATAAACGCCTATACGATAGGACAGCTTATTATGTTTTTCCAACTTGAAACCGCATATTGCGGCGCGCTTTTGAATATAGACACTTTCAATCAGCCCGGAGTCGAGGAAGGTAAAAACGCCGCCTACGCGCTTTTCGAAAGAGTCGGATATGAAGCGAAAAAGGCGGAGTTGGACGGCGCGCCCGTTAAAAACGAACGTTATATCATCTGATAATCCCGTTCTGAATATATTCGGTTCGATCCCATACGCATGAAAAGTACAGAGCACAACGGTAAATTCAATTTCTACGCGTTATTGTCGCGTATGCGGTACATTGAAAGATGGCCGCTTATGCGCAGTACGCAAAAGGAAAACATTCTTGAGCACAGCGCCGACGTCGCGATTTTCGCGCAGGCGCTGGC
>JAITEJ010000194.1 GCA_031282095.1 Clostridiales bacterium | reverse complement strand
CCGGATATACGGTTATGGCGGGGCGCAATAATCTGCAAAACGACGAGCTTACTTTTAAAATCGCCTCGTCGGAGGACATATGGCTGCATATAAAAAACGCACACGGCAGTCATGTGATTATCTTTACGGATACCGCGGGCAAGCGTCCGCATACGGAAGCGAAGGGCAAGGCGCGCGAAGCCGTCCCCGAAGAGGTTTTGTTGTTCGCGGTGAAGCTGGCGGCGGCGGGCGCGGTCGGAGCAGAGGTGGATTACACCGAACGCAAAAACGTCAGGCGTCAAAGAGGCGGCTATCCGGGAATGGTTACCTATACCGACTATAAGACGATAAGGACGGATTGAAAGTTTGAATGCCGGCGTGCCCTAAAAAACGGTTGAAAAATCCGCCGAACGATGATATAATATATAAAAATAACTTGCAGCAAACAGGGATACGTTTTATGGCTAAAAATAAAGAACAAAGCTACGACGACGTTTATGCCGAGGTCATTTCGTCGATTGCCGTGGGCAGTCTGGAAAATGCGGAAGGCATAGAGTTGGCTTGCGGCGACCGATCGAACCGTAAGGCGAACAGAAGGCATATTCAGGTCGCTTTCCTTGCCGGGAACGCAGTAAGTTTGGAGATTTATGTAAACGCGCGTTACGGAATTTCCGTGCCTGAGAAGGTTTGCGCGGCGCAGGAAGATATTAAAAAGGCTATTGAGGATAAAACCAAATATAAGGTCGAGGCAATTAATATGCACATTCTGTCCGTCAAACCCGTTTGAGCTTGCGGATCGGTTTCAAGTGCATTTTAGGTCGGGTTGTGGAATTTGAAATGGAATTGTGAAGATTATGACTGCGTTTGCGGGGCGGTACGCGTTCTGAAAATACCATGTTGTAATATCCGTGTACGTGTGCGCCCGAGTATACTTTGTCCTAATCCGACCCGTATTGCCTTGTGACCCCCGCGTCCGCGTGCGTCCGATGTTTCAAGTTTTTGAATGCCGCATTGACAATTCGCCGTGACAGCGACGTCCGTGTTCGCATGCGTCCCGATGTTCCCGTAAAATTGCGGCTTCGACGGGAAAACCGCGTTGCGAACGCCGTAACCATGCACGGCGCACGACGGCGCAATCCCGGCGTGCTTGCCGGCGGATTTATCAAAAAATTTTAGATTTCGGCCGGCGGTCTAAATCATAATATGCGTTCGCTTTCGGAGAATTAAAGCGAACGCACATAAATTAAGGAAAATATGAGCAGAAGAAGCGCGAGAGAAGCGGTGTATAAGCTTATTTTTGAATACACCTTTTATAAAGTTAAAAATACCGTTACGTTGGAAATGTTGAAATCGGATGCGGATCTGTCCGACGACGACAAGGAATACATAGATAAAACGTATGCGGGGGTAGTCGCTAATTTTAACGAACTTACCGCGCTTGTGGGAAAGTATGCGGAGGGCTATGCCGTCGAGCGTATATTCCGTCCCGATCTGTGCGCGTTGTTGTTGTCATCGTACGAATTGAAGTATATGCCCGATGTTCCGTCCTCCGTTTCCATAAGCGAGGCGGTGGAAATAGTAAGGCGCTATTCCGAAGAAAAAAGCCGTTCTTTTGTGAACGGAGTGTTGGCGTCGGTCAATAAGGAAATAAGAGGTTCTTAGGGACGTCGGCGGCATAATTCCGTCGTTCTTAATGTCCGCACGGACAACCCGCCGACAGACTCTTAAAGGACGTCGGCAATAATTATTCTAAAAGGAATTTTGAGATTATGGCGGTAATAATCGACGGCAAGGCGATTGCGGCGAAAATAAAGGAAAATGTCAGGGCGGGCGTGGCGGCTCTTGCGGCGCGGGGCATAGGCGTAGGGCTCACCGTAATTTTGGTCGGGAACGATGCCGCAAGCGAGGTTTACGTCAACAATAAACACCGCGCTTGCTTGGAACTTGGTATAAAATCGGAAATAATCAGATATTCCGCGGACGTGAGCGGCGAAGAATTGTCGGCTAAGATAAAAGAGCTTAACGCGGATCCGTCCGTAAACGGCATTTTGGTTCAATTACCCCTTCCGAAAGGCTTGAATGAGAGAGAAATTTTGGAGATTATCGACCCCGATAAGGACGTGGATTGCTTTTCCGCCGAAAACGTCGGTTTTCTTGCGATGGGCGCTCCTAAATTGTTGCCGTGTACGCCCGCCGGCATAATGGAACTGATAGCGTCCACAGGTCAGCCGACGGCGGGAAAGCGCGCGGCGGTGATAGGGCGCAGCAATATAGTGGGCAAGCCCGTTTTTCATCTGCTGCTGCAAGCCGACGCGACCGTGACCGTGTGTCACACCAAAACCGTAAATTTAGCGGAAATTACCCGCGAAGCCGACATTGTGGTTATCGCCGCGGGGCGCGCGGGCTTAGTCACCGGCGATATGATTAAACCGGGAGCGATTGTCATTGACGCCGGAATAAACCGCGTGAACGGCAAGCTTTGCGGCGATGCCGATTTTCTATCGGTTTCCGAAAAAGCGGGCTATATTACGCCCGTACCCGGCGGGGTCGGACCGATGACCATAGCTATGCTGATGCGTAACGCATTGACCGCCGCGGAAAATTTAAACGGACGTAAGATTTAAATGGATTCGATATCCGTAACCGAACTTAATAATATCATAAAAAGTGTGTTAGACCTTTCATTGGCGAAAAACATCGCCGTGTTCGGAGAGGTTTCCGGATTGAGCGTTAAGGCGGGGCACGCCTATTTTACGTTGAAGGATAAGGATTCGAGTTTGCAATGCAACTGTTTTTCTTATTCTCGCACGCACTTGCCTAAAGACGGCGAAAGCGTAATCGCATACGGTTCCGTGGATTATTGGACAAAGGGCGGGCGGCTTAATTTTAACGTGAAGACCATAGAGCCGGCGGGAAAGGGCATACTGTTTCTGGAATTTGAACGGCTGAAAGCGCGCCTGTCCGAGGAAGGATTATTCGACTCCGCCAATAAAGTCGCGATTCCCAAATACTGTAAGAACGTGCTTGTTATAACCTCCGTTGAGGGGGCGGTCATACGCGATATAG
>JAITEJ010000182.1 GCA_031282095.1 Clostridiales bacterium | reverse complement strand
ATCCGACATTAGTCGCCATGGGCGTATGCGCTTTTATAGGAGGAGCCATACGTTCCCCTATAACCGCCGTCGTACTGATTATCGAGGTCACGGGCAGCCTTGCAAACGGACTGTTTTCTATAGCCGCCGTATTCGCGTCCATAACGGTGCTGACGATTTTGCGCGTAGAGTCCGTAAACGATCTAATACTGGCAAAGCTTATTTGTAAAGGCAAGTATTAAATTGCGGCGAATACGAACTGAGAGATGAAAAACAGCGGCGGCACCGATAATTTCCGCGCGGAGTCCGTAAATGATCCGGCATTAATAAAACCTATTTACAAGAGCGATAAATAAGCGGTTACGAATGCGGATTGGGGGATAATAAACGGCAGCGGCACCGACGATTTGTCGCGCGGAGTCCGTAAACTACATACTATTTGGAAAAGCTTACTTGTAAGGATACGTAAATACGGTCTGACGGATGAAAAACAGCGGAGGCGAGGATTTAAGGCGGTGTTGCGTCAAAACGCTCCGTTTCTACAGCAAGAAGAGCGGGGTTTTCAGAGCGTGTTTACGCTATAAAGAGCGTCGGTGCAAATTTCGCGTTAAGCTGCATTCGCGCATCAATATCTTGCATAAACGCTTCAAAAACAGCTCTGTATTTGATTCCTTTGCTTGTCACGCTCTTTACTATACGCCAGTCTAACGGATTCATAGTATAGACGGCGGGCTGTTTTTTTGCATAAACACTATAACCGCAGATCAAAGCCGTTTTACGCATTTCTCGCATTAATAAACCTTATCCATAAGCGGAAATAATGACTTTTTCTGTTTATAAACGGATCTTAATATACTGCGCCTTTCGTTAGTGTCATGACTGCTTTCGGCGTAAAGAGAAATTTATGCGATTTTGTTGCCGACGGCGGCAGCCGCATGAGTCTTTGTGTTTCGTTCGTATTGTTTATTTCGTCCGAGATACTTTTAACGCCGAAATATTTTCCGATTCATGAGTTTTTTTCTTTCGCTTACAGTGAAAAACCCGTTGCATTACAGGCGGATTTTTTTATCAGAGAACGGTATTTGATTGCGTTACGGGAGAATTTGTTATATAATGTACCTCGTCTATAATAGATAACTGGCTTCTTTCGGGCGCGGTATGCGAATGCTCGGGTTTTGAAGAGGACGCACAAGGGAAAAGGCTATGAGAGCAATCGTATCCGTAATCGGAAAGGATAAAAAGGGCATAATCGCCAAGGTATCCACGTCGTTATTCGATAACGGCGCGAATATTGAAGATATTTCGCAGACGATAATGCAAAACGAGTTTTTCACAATGGTTATGCTGACGGAAATCGAGGACGGCGGCATTGAACGCGTAAACGCGGCTCTGCAGGCGCTTGCCGTGGAGTTGGGCGTGGATATACGCGTTCAGCATGAAGATATTTTCAACAGTATGCATCGGATTTAGGGATATCATGTTAAACATAAACGAAGTTATACAAACGATAGAAATGATTAAGGATCAGCATCTGGATATCCGTACGGTGACCATGCACCTGTCTTTATTCGATTGTATAAGAGACGGCAAGGCGGCTGCGGCAAAGGCCGTCGGCGAAAAGATTTTCGCGCGCGCCGGTCGGCTCAAAGAGGTTGCGGAACGGTTGCAGGCAAAATACGGCATACCTATCATAAACAAGCGCGTGTCCGTGTCGCCTATAAGCCTGATAGGGATGGCGTCCGGCGGTTATCTTGAAATCGCCCGCGAAATGGACCGCGTCGCCAAGGCTATAGACATAGACTTCATCGGCGGCTACACGGCGTTGGTGCAGAAAGGAATGAGCGAAAACGAACGCGGTTTCATCGCAACAATACCCGCCGCGTTGGCGTCGACGGCGCGGGTTTGCTCGTCTGTAAACATAGGCTCGACGCGCGCCGGCATCAACATGGACGCGGTCGCGCTAATGGGCAAAATTATAAAGGAGACCGCCGCGCTGACCGCCGCGCAGGACAGTATAGGCTGCGCGAAGCTCGTAGTTTTCGCGAACGCCGTGGAGGACAATCCGTTTATGGCGGGTTCATTTAACGGAACGGGCGAGGGCGACGCGGTCATTAACGTAGGCATAAGCGGTCCCGGCGTGGTAAAAACCGCGTTGGAAAAGGTACGCGGCGCCGACTGTACCGTGTTGGCGGAAACCGTAAAACAAACCGCCTTTAAAATTACGCGAGTCGGCGAGCTGGTGGCGCGCGAGGCGGCAAACATGCTGAATGCCACGTTCGGGATAGTGGATCTTTCGCTTGCCCCAACACCGATAGTGGGCGACAGCGTAGGACATATTTTAGAGGAAATGGGCTTGACGTCCGTAGGCGCGCCCGGCACGACGGCGTGTCTTGCGTTGTTGAACGACGCGGTTAAGAAAGGCGGCGTTATGGCAAGTTCCCACATAGGGGGGCTGTCCGGCGCGTTCATACCCGTGAGCGAGGATATAGGCATGATAAACGCCGCCGCGCGCGGCGCCCTCTCCTTAGAAAAGTTGGAGGCGATGACCGCCGTATGCAGCGTGGGTTTGGATATGATTGCCGTTCCCGGCGACACTTCCGCAAGTACGGTTTCCGCGATAATAGCGGACGAAGCGGCTATCGGAATCATAAACAATAAAACCACCGCCGTACGTATTATCCCCGTGGAGGGTAAAACCTCGGGATACGCGGAGTTCGGCGGATTGCTCGGACGCGCACCGATAATGAGCGTAAATCCGGAAAACGCCGACGTCTTTATCGCCCGCGGAGGCAGAATTCCCGCGCCGATACACAGCAATAAAAATTAAATAAGAGACGAGAATTACGGTCGGTTCCTACAGGGAATCCTTTATTTCCGCCTTTTTGCGAAATCTCCGTTTCCGCGTAACCCGTCTATAGCGCGAATAAACCGCTCCGTGATTTGCCGTTTCGGATTATATGCGTTGCGAAAGAGGATAAATTATCTTCGTAATTCGCCGTTTGAGTGGAATACTTTGCGCCGTACGACGTCGGAAGTCCGTCGGCATAATTAAGCAAAAATGATTTGTGAAAATACTGAGCGAGAAATAAACGGTATTGATAACTCATCGGCGCGCATAAACAAAAAAGGGGATAAAAGCGATACCGCGCGGGGCAGCATCGGAAATCCTCGGGATTGACGTTGTAAAAATAAAAATCATATAACAAGGTCAGGAAATATATGTCAAGAATAAAAATGGTCGAATATAACGACGCAAACGAGGTTCAGCGCGAGGAGTACGACAAGCAGGTCGCCGCGCACGGCAAAATCACCAATATGAAAAAGACTTTGCTTAATCACATCCCTTCGTTTAAGATACTTATGGAGTGGTATGATTTACGCGACATGGTTGCAAATATCGTGGGATCGTTCGCGACGGACGTTTTCGCTTACGCCGTTTCCTCGGAAAACGATTGCTTGATTTGTTCCACCTTTTTCAGGCGTATTTTAAAGGATAACGGTTATGATCCGGATAACCTCAAATTACGGCCCGTCGAACAGCTTCTCGTTGATTTCGGGCGCGCCTGCGTGGGTAAGGCGCATGTCGGCGACGAGCTTTTTGCGCGTATGAAAGAATTCTTCGGCGACGCGGAGATCGTGCTTTTGACGACGTTTGCGGGGCAGATGATTGCGACGAATCTTATCAATACGGCTTTAAATGTGCCGTTGGACGACTATTTGGTGCCGTATACCAAGAGATAATCTTTAAAAATATAACGATAAAACCACAGTTACGGTAAAATAAGGGGTTACTTATATGGAGTTTGAGAACAAAACGGTATTTATTACCGGGGCGGCAAAAGGGCAAGGCCGCGCGACGGCGTTGGCGTTTGCCAAAGAGGGCGCGAATATCGTCGCGTTCGATCTGGCAAAAAAACTGGATTATCCGTCCTATATCACGGAGAGCGGTGAAGATTTAAAAGAGCTTAAAGCGGAAATTGAGGGTTTGGGGCGTCAATGCTTCGTTTACGGCGGCGACATAAGAGTTTCCGCCGATGTGGCGGCGGCGGTTTCCGGCGGCGTCGCGGCGTTCGGGAGAATAGACGTACTGTTTAACAACGCGGGCATTTGCGCTTACGGATACGCCGAACAGCTTACGGAAAACGAATGGGACGGTATGCTCGACATCAACTTAAAGGGCGCATGGCTGGCGGCAAAGTACGTGATACCCGTCATGAAAGCGCAAAAAAGCGGCGTGATAATAAATAATTCTTCCGTGGGCGGCTTACGTGGAATGAATCGCCTTTCACACTATTCGGCATCTAAGTGGGGGCTTGTCGGGCTTACGAAGTCTTGGGCGATCGAGCTTGCACCCTACGGAGTGCGCGTCATAAGCATTCATCCCACGGGGGTCAATACGCCCATGAATGACGGCTTGGCCGCAATGGAGGGGGCGACGCCCCTTGAAATTGCCGAGCGTTCGGCGGGCAATCTTTTGCCGGTGCCTTGGATAGAGCCGGAGGACGTCGCCGACAGCGTACTGTTCTTGGCAAGCGATAAGTGTAAATACGTCACGGGTTCGCAGTACGTGCTAGACGCGGGCTTGTTGACAAGATAGCTACCGCGGTCGGCTTGTACCCTGCGAAGAGTGCGTCATAAGCATTCACCTCACGGGGCGCAATACTCCCGTGAACGACGGTTTGACGATGCCCGAATTCAAACCATGGCATATAGGACGGGGCGCAATACTCCCGTGAACGACGATTTGATCGTAACGGAGGGAGCAAAGACTCCCGAAACTGCCGAGCGTTCGGCGGGCAATCTCTTGCCGGTGCCTTGAATAGAGCCGGAGGACGTCGCCGACAGCGTACTGTTCTTGGCAAGCGATAAGTGTAAATACGTCACGGGTTCGCCGGTAAGTTCACCACGAAAAATCCCCAATTTTTTCAACGCGGCGGCTGATATGTTCCACGCGGGTTCGCCGGTTATCTTTCAGCCGTTACCGAGGTTTACGGTGTGTCGGACGCGGACTCGCCGGCTGATATAGATACGGACGTTTTTTTTCGGCGGCTATAAACATTTTTATGCCGTTAAATTTATTAACGTGCAAGTCGGTTTCATCATTTTTCGGCAAATAAGTTCAGATGGTCTGAGAAAGACTTAGGCAAGAGGCTTAAAAGTGCGTAATTTAACCAAAAAACTTTGGGAATCGGTTATGTCGGTTCTCCCCATAGCCGCGTTTGTAATTATCCTCGCGCTTTCCGCGACGGATATAGACGGCGGCATAGTGGCGTTGTTCGCGGCGGGGGCGTTGTTCTCCGTTTTCGGCATAGGTTTTTTTACGCTGGGCGCGGATATGGCGCTTATGCCCATGGGCAGCTCGGTGGGCGCGAGGCTTTCCAAAACTAAAAGCAAAACGTTTGTGTTTGCCGTCTGCTTTGCTTTGGGTGCGATCATCACGATCGCGGAACCCGATTTACAGGTTTTGGCGGGTCAGTTGCACGACGGTCCCGGAGTTAATCAGGCGTTGGTTTATTCCGTAGCCGCAGGCGTGGGGCTGTTTATGATAGTCTCTCTGCTGCGAACCTATTTTAATTTTAAGCTCAAACATATTCTTGTTGTCGCTTACGGCATCGTTATAATTCTAACGGCGGTTATGAGCGCGATTAATCCCGCCTACGTGCCTTTGTCGTTCGATTCCGGCGGTGTCACGACGGGACCCGTTACAGTTCCGTTTTTGCTTTCGCTCTGTATCGGTATAGCGGCGGTAAGAGGCGGCAGAAGTAATGACGACAGCTTCGGCGCGGTAGCGTTATGCTCCATAGGTCCGATTATGGCGGTGCTTATTTTGGGTTTGTCGGGGCAATTGCCCCTAAACCACAGCGTGACCGCCGTTCCCGATATACAAAACGCGGCGGATATGGTTACCGCGTTCGCCGCACATCTGCCGGAGCACGCGAAAGGTGTTCTGATAGCGCTTTCACCTATCGCGGCGGTGTTTTTCATTTTTCAGATTTTCACGCTTAAATTACCAAAAACGCAGATAATCAGAATTATTGTGGGTATAATCTATTCATATGCGGGATTGGTCATTTTTTTGACGGCGGCGAATACTTGCTTTGTTCCTATGGGAAGTCTATTGGGCGGCGCGATAGGAAGCTCGTCTTATAAATGGCTGCTTATCCCCGCGGGATTCGTCATCGGCATACTGATCGTGCTTGCTGAGCCGGCGGTTCATGTGCTGAACAAACAGGTGGAGGACATCACCAGCGGAGCGATAACCAAAAAAACAATGCTCGTATGCTTGTGCATAGCGGTCGCCCTTGCCCTCGCTATGAGTATGACGCGCGTGCTGACCGGGATAAGCATACTGTGGTTTATAATCCCGGTTTACGTCTGCGCGGTTACCCTTTCTTTCTTCGTTCCGGCAATTTTTACCGGCATAGCCTTTGATTCCGGAGGCGTCGCGTCGGGTGCTATGGCGACGGCGTTGGTGCTTCCTTTCGCAATAGGCGCGTGCGCGGCGCTCGGCGGCGATATATTCACCGATGCGTTCGGCTTGGTCGCCTTCGTCGCTATGATGCCCTTGATAACCATTCAGTTATTAGGCTTGATTTATAAGATCAAGTTGAAAAACAAAAGCAAATCAAGATCGGAAACGGCGGCGGATATTATCGAGGCGTCTGAAGACCGCGACGAAGATAATGAAGAGGATATAATCGACTTTGACGACGAATTAAAATACGGTGCCTTTACCGTTATCACGCAGAAAGCGGAAGATATTATTGACGGCGGTCAAAAAGGCGAAACGGAGGACGGTGCCGCGAACGACGAGACCGAGGTTAACGCGGAAACAGGAAAAACGGAGGACGGCGAAAGCGGCGCCGAAGTTAAACTGGGCACGAAAAGCGAGCATACCGACGGAAATTCGGGGATTAAGACCGACCTTGCGAAAGAAGAGCAGAGAAATAATATAAGCGGCGCCGAAGTTCAACTGGGCACGAAAAGCGAGCATACCTGCGAGAATTTTGGGATTAAGACCGACCTTGAGAAAGAAGAGCAGGGAAACGATATAAGCGGCGCCGCAGTTAAACTGGGCACGAAAAGCGAGCATGCCGACGGGATTTCCGAGATTAAGACCGACCTTGAGAAAGAAGAGCAGGGAAACGATATAAGCGGCGGCGCAATTAAACTGGGCACGAAAAGCGAGTATACCTGCGAGAATTTTGGGATTAAGACCGACGCCGCGAAAGAAGAACAGAGAAACGATATAAGCGGCGCCGAAGTTAAAACAAGCGAGAAAAATGTCGAAAACACAGACGCAGCCGAAACGGAGGATAATTCTTAGATGACGGATATTATTAAGTCACAAAAGCTTATTATCATGATTTTAGGGCGTAAGGCCGAAAACGAGGCGGTTCATATCTTAAATAAGAGCGGCATAAACTTTCATCTTGCCGTTCTCGGAACGGGAACCGCCCCAAGTGAGGCGATGTCTTATTTCGGCTTCGGAGAAACCGAAAAATCTTTGATATTTATAGTCGTTTCGGAGGACAAGGTGAAAGATATATTCGACCTTGCCGAAACGGAGCTGCATTTGAGCGAGTCTAACACGGGGATTGCTTTTTCCGTGCCGGTGGTCAGCATTTCAAACCGCGCCGTGTTGGAATTTTTGAATTCATCCGCGAATTAGATCGGCAGCGAGAGGTATAACTATGAACAACGATATAACTTTTTCCTTAATAATGGCAGTGGTAGACCGCGGTTTCGCCTCGCCGGTTATGGCGGCGGCGCGCGACGCCGGCGCGCGCGGAGGCACTATAATAAACGCGCGCGGCACGGGAAATTTGGATATAGAAAAGTTTTTCGGCTTTATCATAGAGCCGGAAAAGGAAATAATCCTTATTTTAACGACAAAAGAACTTCGCCATGAGATCATGAAAGCGATTTATAAGACGGGCGGACTTACTACCGAGGGACACGGCTTTGCTATCGCGCTTCCCGTTGAGGAAGTCGCCGGCATATTTAAACTCACTAACGATTATAAAGAGAACGGGGACGGTAAGCCCGGCGCGGACGAGTAATATACAGCCGCAGACACATTTAAGATCATAACGATTCCGAGCGGTATGGATGCAATCCCCGCGCGGACAAGTAAATGCAGCGCGTATAAAAGCGTTTCGCGGCGCGGTAAAAAACAAGTCCCTCGCGGACGAGTAATATGCAGCCCGCCGGTATATATAAGATAATAACGTTTCCGAGAGGTTTGAGCAGAACGAGTCCCCCGCGGACGAGTAAGCCGACGATAAATACAAAAGGAAATTAGGGCCGGCAGGCGGCGCCGCGTTTCCGAAAAATTTTCGCAATCGGTTTTGGGGTATTGTATAATTATGAAAACGGATATTTTGATTATCGGCGCCGGACCGGCGGGTATCTTTACGGCGTTGGAAATGCTGCGCAGAAGTTCTGGAAAGTCGATCACGTTAGTTGATCAGGGTTCCTCGATAGCGAAACGCAAATGCCCTAAATACACCGCCGGTCGCTGCGTAGGCTGTAAAACTTGCGCTATAACCTCCGGATTTTCCGGCGCGGGCGCTTTTTCGGACGGTAAACTGTCGTTAAGCCCGGAGGTGGGGGGCGATCTGCCGGAGCTTATAGGATACGACTTCGCCGCCGAGA
>JAITEJ010000173.1 GCA_031282095.1 Clostridiales bacterium | reverse complement strand
GCTTCCTTGAAAGTCAGGTCGGGCATGATTCCGGGGACGCACCGCGCCAGCATCGTCTTGCCGGTACCGGGAGGCCCCGTCATAATTACGTTATGTCCGCCCGATACGGCTATTTCTAAGCCGCGTTTGGCGAATATCTGTCCCTTGACCTCCGAGAAATCCGCGATGGGCGCGGCCGTACTTGCGGCGTCCTCAAAGCTGCGTTTTTCAACCGGCGAAAACTGCCCCGTGCCGTTGACGAGGGAAACCGCGTCCGCCAGACTGTCTATCGCGTAAACCTCGGCGTTCTCTATATAGCCCGCCTCCGACGCGTTGCCTGACGGCACCACGAAACGCGTGTGTCCGTTTTGCACCGCCGAGATAAGAACCGGCATAACGCCGTCTATTTTGCGCACGCCGCCGTCCAAAGACAATTCGCCTAAAAATATGTAATCCTTGTAGGATCGCCCGTTGACCTGCTCGGACGCCGCGAGTACCGCGACGGCGATGGACAGATCAAACCACGGAGCTTCCTTTTTCAAGTCTGCGGGCGCGAGGTTTACCGTGATGCGCTTGACCGGGTATAGAAATCCGCTGTTTTTTATAGCGGAGCGTATTCTTTCCTTCGACTCCTTTACGGCCGCGCCGGCGAGTCCCACGATATCCACGGCGGGAAGCCCCGCGTTTATATCGACCTCAATTTCCACCTCTGCGCCGGTCAAACCGACAAGCGTGTAGCTTTTCACTTTAGCAAGCATTTCAATCCGTCCTTAATCCTTTTGTAACTATAAAAAATATGCGTGCGCGAACGCATACGCATGACCGAATATACCGTCACGCCGCGAGTAAACGCTTCACATAAAAAATATGCGTGCGCGAACGCATACGCACGACACACATGCACGCGCTATTAATTATAGCGTGAATTCATAAAAATCAAGCATATTAACACCAAAATGCGAAAAAATTTTTGCGGACAAGCCATAGGCGCGCCGATTGCGGGAACGCTTTTATTAAAACGGCTTTTAATACGGCGAAAACGTACGTTAAATACCCGTTAACTACGAAAATCTATAAAATATTTTTCCAACCGCCGTAACGCCGGTTTCCGAAAACGCGTAAAAGGTTCGTACGGGCGGATATATTCATAACATCTGTTTAAATTTAAACTTTACAACGGCGCGCGGTTGTGATATTATATTTAAAACGCATTAACGCGTACAAAAAATAAGGTTATCAGGAGACAGAAAATTATGGCATATGTGATAAGCGACGAATGTATCAGTTGCGGAGCCTGCGCCGACACCTGCCCGTTCTCCGCTATCAGCGAAGGAGCGGATCGGTATGTGATCGACGACGGCGTATGCGAAAGCTGCGGAGCTTGCGCCGACGGCTGCCCGGTGAACGCGATCAGCGAGGGCTGAAACAAAATTCCTCAAAAGGGAATAGGAGATCAACAAAAGCGAATATTTTAAAAAGCGCGGAATACTGTAGAAATTACGGTAAACCGCGCTTTTTAAGTGACGGTAGATCGCGTCCGCGTTTTTTATGTGGTTGTCAGCGTCTTGTAAGCGGCGGCGATTGCACCTGCGTTTTTTATGTGGTTGTAAACATCCGAACGTTGATTATATACTGCCGCAAATTAAAAAACAAAGGTTCCACGGCAAATTCCCCCGTTGATTATAGGCGACCGCACGGATAACGACCGCGTTTTAACCGGCTGCGCAGGAAGCCTGTCGTCTGTCATTTTAGATTTGCCCATGAATTGCGTATAACCGACCATGTGATCAGCGGGGCGAAAAGACCTATAAACGCTTGTCCGTATTCACCGGCTATAAGGTTGACGACTATGATAAGTCCGCCGCATACGCACAACACAAAAAAGCCGGATTTCTTTCCGTTAATCAAAATGCTGAACCCAATCACGGCAACAAGAGAAACCACCCCGGAAATGATGAACAACTCGGTACCGGAATATAAATAACCCGATAAAGACAATTTTATCGAAGCGAAACTGGCAATGGCCGCAAATATATTGACGATGATACAAAAGACACACCAAAATTTCATCCCGGAGGAAACGCTCTTGACCGGCGCGCGGTCATGCTGCCATTCCGGGGCAGGCGGTATATACGGCGGTATATACGGCGGCGTCCACGGGGGACGGTATTCCGCTCCCGTACGGAACCCGTCGAATCCGATCGGCTCCGCGTTTCGGGGCATATCCTGTTTTGCCGTCGAATGACCGCAGGCGGGGCAAAATTTTACGTTTTCTGGGATGGGTCTCCCGCAGTTTATACAGAACATTACAGCGCCTCCTTTGATATTTCAGCTTAGTGCGATAATTAACCGCGCCAACCCTGCAATTTAATTATATACCATCGCAAATGAAAAAACAAGAGTTTACGTCAAAATTTTATAAGCAAAGGGTTTACGTAAAAAAATTACAGACTTCACGCAAACGGAGGTTTCTTATTTTTTATTTCTGCGATAAGACCCGCAATATGACACCTTCGGTCGAAAACCCCTTGTTTTTTATTACGGCGTCAAAGCCGTTATATCACGCTGTCGGCTGAAAAATCCTTGTTTTTATTACGGGTATTGAAACTATTATATCTCGCTGCAAATTAGAAGTTTCCCGTTTTTTATTACGGCGTCAAAGCCGTTATATCACGCTGCCGGCTGAAAAATCCTTGTTTTTTGTTACGGCATCAAGACCATTATATTACGCTGCAGATTAAAAGTTTTCCGTTTTTTGTTACGGTTACGGAATCCGTCATTTCCGCCTTTATCGCATAAGTGACGGCTCAAACAAACGGCGGAACGGCAGCCATGATCCGCCTATACTATATGCAACCGCGGGATATAACCGCATATCCCGCGGTTGCTTTCCTTTTTTCCGTTTTAGGGTCTGTTTTTGCCGCATATTCCGCAAACCGGTGACGAATCGATCATTAAATCTCCGCCGATCACGGAAACAGCGCTTTTATTGCCGGCGGCGTTCAACGCCGCGTTGATCCGCCCCAATCTCGGATTTACTTACGTTTTTGCCCGTCTCATTACGACGCCGGAAACAGCGCTTTATTCAACGCCGCATCAAGCCGCCCCAATCCCGGATTCGCCTCCGTCAAGCCCGTCCCCTCACGCCGTCGGAGGTGGTATATGCGCCGTCTTTCCCGTCCCGGTTCCCGGATTGTGATTACCGTTCAGCCGCCTTAGGATTGAGAGGTAAAGACAAAAGTAATCGTGCCGCTTGATGCATCTTTGTCATAATTTGCGACAAAATAATAATACGTCGTTCCCGCCGCTAAGGAGTAAGACAAACGGAAGTTGTCGTCGTATCCTCCGTCGTCATTAACGGCGATATGATTTCCCGCAACCGAATTAAAAAGATACACATAAGGGTCGTTTGTCGCCGCGCTGCTTTCAACGGCATAAGTTCCCGCCGACGCAGGGGTAAAGCTGTACCACACGCCGTAACGGTCACCATAACGCTGAATAGAGGATAGCACCGCGGCGATTGTAGGCGCGCCCGCAACAAGCTGAAGGGCTTTTGTACGGTTTGAACCGTCCGCCGCGTCCGGTTCTTCCCCATCGCCGGGCCATACGGCTACGATTGCGTCCGAAGAGCCGAAGTAGATTATATTTCCTTTTATACCGCACTTACCGTCCTTAAACATCAGCGCGTATTCCTCAATATCATCCTTGTTATCGTCATAGAAATCCACGGCGTCGTTTGCGTTTAAATATACGACGATCATTATTCCGTCGATATCTCCCTCTCCGGTGAAACTATCGGCAACGTCGTCGAACGACAATGTACCGTTCGATTTAACGGCAAGCAACCCGCCCGTC
>JAITEJ010000141.1 GCA_031282095.1 Clostridiales bacterium | reverse complement strand
GGGGTTAAGAGGGTAACGCTCCGCATACGCCACGGGAACGTATATCTTGCGTTTGGGAACGTTCCACTTTTTCATGACCGCCGCGATAAGTACGGACGCGTTCCGCACCGTTTCCATATCGCGCGCCGCAATCAAACGAACAGGCAGACGGTCGTAGCCCTTGCCGGAGTTCAGCGAGTGGGGTATGTCCTTTAACGCCGCGTCGCCCTTATCAAGCGCGTACGAAACGCAAAGCCCCAATTCCGGCAAGAACTCCATGCAACCCAACAATCTGTTGCCCTTTAAAAAGAGCTCGCGCATTCCGCCGTAACGCTGCGCCACATCTTTATAGGATAAGAACAGGTTTTTAAGACGGGAGTAAGTCAACTTCGTCACGTTGTCCGACATGCGGAGAACGTTCTCGAAACACGGCTCTAAAACCTCGCGGCGATAATCGTCTAATACGAGAGAAACGCCTACGTCGTTGGCGTGATCTTCGTCGTCCGTGTAGTTGTCGAACAGTGCGAGAAACTCCGCACGCAACGCCCCCTCGCGCGAATACGCCTTCTCTTCAGAACCGTCGGTATCGGTCTTTTCGGATTCGTCGTAAAGGTCTTCCTCAAAATAAACTTCCGCGGCGGCGGGAGAACCGTCGGGGGCTTCGGAAGAAAGATCCTCCGCGGAATACGAGTCCGCTTCTGCGAGGTCTTCCGATTCAGTATCGGGAGTGTCGTCGGGGGTCTCGGAAAGCGGGGCTTCCTCTTCGGCGATGATGCCTGCGGTTGCTGTGTCGGGCGAGCCGTCGTAGGGCTCGGAATAAGGTGTTTTTTCTTCTGCGGCGATGCCCGCGGTTTCTTCGGAATGTTTTTCCGCTATATCGGCTTCTGTTCCGATGACGGCGTTCGCTTCAACAACGGGCGAGCCGTCGTAGGGCTCAGAATAAGGTGTTTCCTCTTCGGCGGCTACGTCTGCGGTTTTGTGCGGCGCTGTCGCCGTTGCGGTTTTGACGGACCGTTTTTTCTTGGAACCGGCTTTCGTTTCGGCAACGACATCGCGAGAGCCGTCGGGAACTTCGGAAAGCGGGGCTTCCTCTTTTGTAATTGCGGTTTCGACACCAAACATGCCGTCGGGGGAAGAACGCGCGCCGTCTTCGTAAACAGTTTCCCCGTCTACCGAACCGACGTTCGCCGCACTTTTTTCATCCGAATTTTTTACGTCCTCAGACGCTTTGATTTTCTTCGGCATAGTTCCCCGCTTTTTTATTCTCAGTCGCAAGGCGGATCGCACGCCCGCGGCATGACCCTTTATCGCCGCCGCTCCGCTCCGCGAATTTCCGAATGTCGGCAAGCGGGGAAATAAAGAATATAGGTTGAATAAATTATAAGCGATTTGACCATAAGAAGTCAATACCTATTTTTTAAAGAATGTCGTTTTATTTTATACTTAGAACGCGCGCGAAAGCGGGCATATACGCGTGAGACGTAATACGGATTTTAATATGCAAAAACGTCGCTTAAACAGCGTTTAACGTGCAATTAAGATAAATACGTTCGTTTGAGGCGAATAAAAAACTTTTCGGATGGCAATTGCCCTTTCTCAAGGCAAGCTCAAGACAAAATTCGACCGCCGCAGGCTCAAAAATTACGCAACTTGCGATTTATGTGTATAATTTTAACGGTTAAACCGTATAATTTTGCGGTATATTAATTTTGTCTTATACGCTTTTACGAGAATTTTTGCTTCCAACAAAAACGAATGCTCAGCTGCCGAGCGTTGCGAACGGAGGAAAAGCCGAACTTTCTCTTATGCCGGCATATGAAACGTACGCCTCGCCGCCGCCGTCACATTAACACACGGAGATAAGAAAAGCGCAGAAAGTGCGTTCCCGAAAGTACAGCAAGGAACGCACGGATGAACATAGCAATAAAGGCGGATTTTACAGTGATTACAGTTTATAATAGTCCGAATATTTGTCATGATAATAAAGAATGATTAGACCATGTATTGCGCACCGCTTTTTTTTATAACCGCTATCAATGGTAGGTGTTAAACCGCCGCACAAAACGCAACTCACTGACGCCCGCTATAAATATTATGCGGGAGTTAATTTTAAGGAAGATATAAAAATGCGGAACGCAAGTAAATTTACTTACATTCCGCATTCAACGGCTTTTTAAATTTTAACGACTTTTTTGACTGTTTACGGATAAAACATGCGTTCCATAACCTTTAAGTGTATCAAACGAGATTATAAAACCTCATTTAGGACTTTAGCTTCAACGAATTTTTCCGCTTTTGCGACCTTGGACGTTTTCTAAGGTTTTAATCTTTCCTAATAAGATTTATAAACCTCATTTAGAACTTTTTAGCTTTTGCGGATTTTAAGACTTCCGAACGGAATTTATAAATCCTCATTTAAGACTTTAGCTTCAGCGGATTTTTCCGCTTCCGCCGCTTTGACCGCTTTTGAGGATTTTAAGCTTTCTGAACGGAATTTATGAATCCTTATCTATGATTTTTTAGTTTTAGCGGATTTTTCAGCTTCCGCCGCTTTCGCCGCCTCGATTTTCGCGGCTTCGGCAAGCTTTGCGGCGTCGGACTTGGCTTGCGCGACCTCGTTTACTATGACGTCCGTCACGGCGTACCTTTTAACCGCATCAATGGTGCCGAACACCGTTTTTTTGTCCTGAACGGACTGACCTATATAGGTGACGCCGCCGTTTTGCAGATTGAACATGAAACGCCCGCTCTTATCTTCCTCTATGACGAAGTCGCCAATTGCGACCGCCTTTTTAAAGGTTTCAATGCCGCCCATACAGGATTTCTCACTGGCAAAGTCCTTGCTTTCGTAAAGTATTTGTCCGTTCGTAGCCTTTAATTCAAATCTGACCTGTCCCGGCCTTGTCTGCGAGGGAAAAACTATGTATTTCCCTCCTGTATTCTTCTCGCTCATCTGATAATTGTTCTCCTGTACGTTATTTTATGCATGCTTGTACGCAACATAATTTTTCTTATATTATATATTAAACAGTTCTATAAAGTCAATGTTTTCGGCTTTTTTATTTTTACTTTTTATTAAAAAACGGCACCGTTCATCTTTTTTGAGAGCGGAATTTTTTCTTTTTGGGAGAGGCATTTATCCTGTTTTCAAGATAGGTATTGTCCCTATTCCGGCGGAACGGTATTATACTCCTTTGAGAACGGCACCGTTTTATTCCCGGCGGAGCGGCATTGTTTTCCATCCGAGAACGGTATTATCCTTGAACGGCACCGTATCACTTTAAGAAATACGCTATTGCAAAAGCGGCGCGCATATGATAAAATAAAATTATCATTTTTAAGAGGAATACGCGATATGGGTCTTGACAAGCATCTGATAGTAACGGCGACTCCCAAGGCTGATACGGAACAAACCGTGACGGAGGGAAATTTGCGCGTAACGGTTCTTTCGCCTTGCCTGATACGCGTCGAAAAAAGTGCGTCCCGAACGTTTACCGATGAGGCGACGCAAACCGTTTTAAACAGGGTATTTCCGAACACCGCGTTTACTAAAACCGCCGATCCGCAATATCTGACGATAAAAACGGAAAAAGCGTCTTTTAAAGTGCCGTTCGGAAATGAAAAGCTTCATTGCATTCCTTGCGGCACAACGGAATATATCCCGTGCCGGAATAAAAACAATCTGAAAGGCACCGCGCGCACCTTAGACGGAGTGGCGTGTCCTATACCTGTCGCGGACGGAGTTCTTTCCAAAGACGGCGCGGCGATATTGGACGACTCGCGCTCTCTCGTGTTCGGTGAGAACGGCGAACTTAAGCATAGGCGCGCACCGGAATACGACGCATACGTA
>JAITEJ010000095.1 GCA_031282095.1 Clostridiales bacterium | reverse complement strand
GGCTATGCCCGCTATGCCGCCGAGCATTCCGATTATGAGCGTAGATATGGTTACCACCGTATCCATAATCGCCTTTTGGTTCTCTATGGAGAAATAGGACGAATTGGAGTTAAACATCTCCAGCATAAGCTTTTGCGCGTTGGAATAAACTTCGTCCACGGCATCGGCGGTGGAAACGATGAGCTCCAACGTGGTGATTTCACCCATCAGCATTTGGTCACGCGCCATCGTATACGGAACGAAAACGGCGGAATTGTACGCGGCGTTTACTCCGGTAATCGGCTCCAACACATCTATAACGCGGAATTCATAGCCGTTTATGAAAATTACCGCCAAAATGGGGTTGGTGTTGCCGAAAATCTCTTCCGCTAAAGACGCGCCTAGAATGCAGTAATTGAGCTTGCTTTCCATATCGTCTTCGGTAAAACCGCGCCCGTATTTAAGCTTTATCTGCGCCTCCGCGCGAAAGAAGTACGCGCTTGTGCCGCGCAACGCCTTCGGTGAGGAGCTGCGGTAGCCGTTTGTGCTTGCGACGCGGCTGTCGTTGCTTATTATCCCCGCCGCGGAAGTGAGCAGGGGCGACACCGCCGCGACGTCCTTTATTTGAGCAAATTCCTCGATATCTTCATCGGTGAAACTGCTTTTCACCGTGTAATTCCTTATGCGGATAACGATTTTGTTCCCACCCAAGCCTGAAAGCTGATCGGTCACGGATGTACTGACGCCTTGCCCCAATGTCATTAACGCGATTATGGAGGCAATGCCTATAAGCACGCCCAAAATCGACAGCGCGGTTCTGAGGGCGTTGCTTTTAAGGTTCTTAAATGCCATTATAAGCGTTTCTTTAAACATTTTCTATTTCGCATCCCGATATTCGTAGTTCCGTACCGAAACGGGGATTCCGTCGTTCGCATACGCTTTCGGTTAAAAGTCCGCCGAGCGCACTTTCAGTCATTGTAGAGCCTGCCGTCTAAAATCCGCACAGTCCTTTTAGCCTCGCGCGCGATCCCCTCGTCGTGTGTTATCATTATTATCGTTTTGCCGTCGTTTGAGTTCAAGTGCTTCATCATTTCGATTATTTGTCTGCCCGTACGTTGATCCAACGCGCCGGTAGGCTCGTCCGCCAATATTATCGACGGATCGTTCGCGAGGGCGCGCGCTATAGCGATGCGCTGCTGCTGACCGCCCGAAAGCTGCAGAGGAAAGCTTTTCAGTTTGTCAATAAGCCCCACCTTGTCGAGAAGCATTTCCGCCGCGTGTTGGCGTTTGTCGTAAGGTATATGCGCATAAACCATCGGGAGCATGACGTTTTCCAATGCGCTTTGCCGTTTCAAAAGATTAAAATTTTGAAATACGAAGCCTATTTTACGGTTTCTCAGCTGCGCCATGCGTTTGGAGTTCATGGAATAAACGTCCTCGCCGTCTAGGTGATATATGCCGGAGGTCGCCCTGTCCAGGCAGCCGATAATATTCATAAGCGTGGATTTACCGCTGCCGGACGGTCCTAAAATGGAAACGAACTCTCCTTCCTTAACGATAAAATCCACGTCGAAAAGAGCCTGAAAGGATATGCCGCCCGACGTATAGATTTTATTTATGGATTTCATCAGAAGAAGAGGTTTCGCCATTCGTGTATTACGCGCTTAATTTACAATTCCGTTTCGGATTTGAACGTGCTTAAATGCCCAATCCGCTTAAAAAGCCGTCGCTTTTTTCGTAGTATATGCTTGCGTTGATCTTAACTCTCGGGTCGCTTGAGGTTATTATCGCTTTCACGCCGTCCGAATACTGAATATTTATTTCCACGGGTTCCAGCTGTTCGCTTCGTCCCGATCGTTTCATAAGTACGTAATCTTTTGATCCGTCGTTAAAAATCGCGTAAACGGGGGCGACTATGCCCGATCGATTGCCCATTTGAATACTGACCGCCACTTGCGCGTTGCCTATGACGTTAAAGATATTGACGGCGGATTGTCTTGAATCGGAAATTACTATATCCGCGTAAGCCTCCGTGGAATTACGCGACAGCGGCTGCAAAGTACCCGTAAGCGAACCGCGCGGGGACGTAAAGGACACCCGAACGGTAAGCGGTTCGGCGGCGGCGGCTTCGGCGGTCTTTATGTTATTAATTTCATAGGCGGATATGTTAAAACGCACGCGGGCGGTCGTGTAATCCGTCACCATAAACAACGCGGCGGATGCGGATGTTATAGTCTGCCCCGCTTGCACGTTGACGTAGCTGACGAAAGCGTTCGCCAACATAACCGATACGGCAAATTCGGCGTCCGGGTCAAGCTCGTTTACCGTCAGAACGTCGCCTGCGCGCAAATAAACGGTTTTCCCCACCATATCGCCGCCGTCAGACTCCCACGGCGCGCCGGAAGTATTGATACAAACCATTTCGATCAACACGAACTCGGGGTCTTTTTCTATTAAATCAATCAGCTTAACGTCATTGCTGATGTTTATTTTAAGAATGCGATAGCCTCTGTTCTTCTTTATGGGTTTAGGGATCTCATCTTCGGTCATCCCGACAATTTCCTCAAAAACGAACACATCGGGGGCAAAACTCGCCGGTACGGGTGTAGAATTGTAAAATTCCAAAGCGCCCGTGGCGTTTACGCTCATGGTAATGCTGTTGTTGGACAGAAATGCCTCGGCGTAATTAGAGGCGCGGTTTGCCAGTACGCCGGGAAGTACTATAGCCAAAACTATACCCGCGATAACTATAACCGTCGCCGTTAAAAAAATTATGTGTTTGGGGTGCAGAACGGCTTTGCCCGGTTTCTTTTTCATCGGACGGTTTGCGGGGCGTAAAAGCGCGGATAAATTCTCTTCGGCGCTGTCCTCCGACATTATATCGCGGAAAAGCTCGTCCTCCAACGAGATCTGTTTCGGCCGCTCTTGCTCCTTGATTTCCACGGTGACCTCCGCTTCCTCGTTCACCGGAAGCGCGGACGGCTGTTCGATTATATTTTCGCTTTTTTTCTTTGCCATTTATATTGTACTCCATACGCCTTTCGGACGCACAAAAACTTTATTCATTATCGCCGTCCCTGCGTACCGCAAGGCAAACGGAGAAATTCCCCTTACTCAAACCGCGCCGATCTCTCTCCGCATTCATTTCCCATCCGACTTCTTCGGGACTTTTCGTCCTACGCAACTTTGACGCGCTCGCACTTCCCGTCATAACCGCCCGCGATTTTATTACCGTTTCGGTCAGTTTGCCTGATCTTGTGTTTTGGGGCGTAGATATGCGGCGAAATTATATACCGATAATATATCGGTCCGCCTTGCGTTTCAGCTTTAGCGCGTACA
>JAITEJ010000171.1 GCA_031282095.1 Clostridiales bacterium | reverse complement strand
GATGCGGCAATTTGCCGGAACTGACAATATCCGCCGAAATTTGCGAGGATTTATGGGTTATGTCGCCGCCGTCGGTTTCTCACGCCACCGCGGGCGCGACGCTTATCGTAAATCTTTCGGCTTCCGACGAGCTTATCGGCAAGGCGGCGTACCGTCGTTCACTGGTGGCGGGGCAGTCCGCGAGATTATTATGCGGTTATGTCTACGCTTCCGCGGGGGACGGCGAATCCGTAGCGGATTTGGTGTTTTCAGGTCATAATCTGGTCGCTGAAAACGGCTTTATTTTAGACGAGTCGGAGTTGTTCCGAAACCGTATGACGCTTTCCGAAATCGACGTGAAAAGGCTGGCGTACGAGCGTTCCAAATTTGCGAACTATCCGTCGGACGCGTCGGGTTACACGGTCGTACCGTTTTCGTTTGAGGAATCCAAAACCGAACTGACGCGTGAATTTTCTAAAAATCCTTTTGTTCCCGCGGACGACGGGGAGTTAAGCAGCCGCGCCGAATTGATACTCACTATGCAGGCGCACGCCCTTAAGTCTAAGCTGGGTCAGAACTTTAAGGCGGTTATCGGTTTGAGCGGCGGTCTTGACTCCGCGCTTGCCCTTCTTGTAACCGTGCGCGCGATGAAGCTTGCCAACCGACCTCTCAGCGATGTTATCGCGATTACCATGCCGGCTTTCGGCACCTCGGGGCGGACTCTCGGAAACGCTTGTTCGCTTGCCAGCGCGCTGAAGGTAAATCTCAGTACGATCAAAATCAAATCGAGCGTGAGCGGCCATTTGAAGGATATAGCGCAGTTTTACAACGACGGCGATAAAGACCTGGTTTATGAAAACGCTCAGGCGCGCGGCAGAACCTATGTGCTTATGGACGTCGCGAACGCCGTGGGCGGCATAGTGGTGGGAACGGGCGATTTATCGGAAGCCGCTCTCGGTTGGTGTACTTATAACGGCGACCACATGAGCATGTACGGCGTTAATTCCTCCGTGCCTAAAACTTTAGTGAAATATCTTGTGAAATACGAAGCGAAAAGGCTGGGAGGCATTACCAGAGGCGTTCTTAAAGCTATACTCGACACGCCCATAAGCCCGGAGCTGACGCCTCCCGAAGACGGAGAGATTTCCCAAAAAACCGAGGAGATAATAGGACCGTACGAACTGCACGACTTCTTTTTATACTACTTTTTGCGCTGCGGCTTTTCCCCCGATAAAATTTTGCGTATCGCAATCCGCGCTTTTGGCGGCGAATATACAAGCGGCGCGTTAGCCGCATGGTTGCAGGTGTTCTTAAAACGCTTTTTTAACAATCAGTTTAAACGCAACTGCGTACCCGACGGCGTGAAGATCGGCAGCGTGTCGTTGTCGCCGCGCGGCGATTGGCGTATGCCCAGCGAAGCCTCTTACGACGAGTGGCTGAAATGTTTGGAACCGAAGCCGAACTGAAAATTTCTATGTCGGGCAAATCTGCGGCGAGTAAAGAAACACGCGGGCTTATTTCCGAGCAGCTGACCTACGGCTGCGACACGGCGTCCCGGATGTATCCGCCAAGCTTAATGAGAACGGTGGGCGTGCGAGTCTATTTCCGGAAGAGGGCTTAAAGACCGTAGAATAATAACGAATTTGCGGCGGCAAAGCCGTAGCGTTCAGTATGCGTCCGACGTTAATGAAAAGAAAAAGAGGAATTATTTATGAATAAAAAGACAGCGATATTGTTTCTCTCCGTTGCAGTAAGCGTCGCCTTGTTCGCGGGATGCGCTAAAGACTATAAAATGACGTATAACACTCAGATACCCGTTTTACCGAATTTGGCGAAAGTGGCTTTCGCCGGGCTTGAAGAAGCTAACGCGGAGGGATGCGGCTGGTATTTGGTTTTTAACGACGAGTTTGACGACATTACGAGCATCGAGGAATCGGAACGCTGGACATATTCGCCTCATGGGCTGAGATCCGCGGGAAAGGGCGGAGACGCGTCTAAATCCAGTTGGTGGAGCCCCTCTATGGTGTCGGTTGAAAACGGCAACGTCGTTATAAGGACGGAGTATCGAAACGATTACGACTGTCCCGACGGAATATGCCCGAGAGAGGGAATTTTTACGGGCGGCATTGAAACCCGTATCGTCAACAGCGGCGACGCACACGGCAGATCAGGCGACGATACGCTGCTTTTCGGGCAGGCGTTCGGATATTTCGAGGCGCGGGTGAAACTTCCTGAAGCGCAGGGTATGTGGTCGGCGTTTTGGCTGCAGTCCACGCATCAACGCAAGCTAGGAAATTACGGAGAGGACGGAACGGAGATAGACGTATACGAATCGGCGTTCCTCAACTCCGAAAATAAAGGACTGTCCGTAATGGGACACGCGCTTTTGTGGGACGGTTACAGCAGCGCGTCCTCTCGTTCGGTAGGCACGGTGGTTGATCTGCCGTATACTCTGTATGACGGTGATTATCATACTTTCGGCGTTTTGTGGACTCCGGAATGCTACGTATTTTATATAGACGGCTCGCCTACATGGATAACCGACGCGGGCGGCGTTTCTAAAGTAAAGGAATTTTTGCGTTTGACGGTAGAGGTAGACGAAGGCGACGAATACGGTCCGCACGGACGGAAAATAGGCGCGTACGCCAATTCGGAAAAAACGACCTTTTACATAGACCGCGTGACGGTGTATCAAAATACGGCGTTCGCCGCGGCGGAAAAGCCCGACGACTTTTACAAAGGAAAGCGCGACGAGAAATAAA
>JAITEJ010000081.1 GCA_031282095.1 Clostridiales bacterium | reverse complement strand
CGTCACACCAAAGACTGCGGATTTATTTCCACAAAGCAAGGGACTTTCGACGATTTGTATTTGTCGGTTATTTCAAAAACGCGCGCGCAGATTTCCTCCGCGGCTCCGTTCTCAAGACGCATAAGCACCTGAAAACGAAAGCGTTGCTGAATGCGCTTTACAGGAGATTTCATAGCCTGCAGATAGATAAATCCGCCGCGCTCTTCCGAATAAGCCTTTATTTCTTTATAAACGTTTTTGACGGTTTCCAACGCGTCCGCTTCGTCCGGGGAGCTGACGAGAACGCGTACGATTTTTGAAAACGGCGGGAATTTAGTCACCTCGCGCGAGTTGCACTCTTTTTTAAAAAAGCCGGTATAGTCGTATTCCTTGGCGTAACGGAATACATAGTGCCGCGGAGCCATAGTTTGCAAAAGTACCCGCCCCGGTTTATCGGAGCGTCCCGCGCGCCCCGCTACTTGCGTAACGAGTTGAAAAACGCGTTCCGTGCTTCGGTAATCGGAATAATAAAGAACGGAGTCGGCGTCTAAAATGCACACAAGCGTAACGTTTCCGAAGTCGTGACCCTTGGCGATCATCTGCGTACCGACCAAAATGTCCGCCTCGCGCGCGCCGAAACGCGACAAAATTTTGTAATGCGCGTCCTTACCCGCGGTGGTGTCGTTATCCATTCGCAACGTACGCGCGGAGGGAAACAGCTTCCTTATTTCCGCGACGACGGTTTCCGTGCCCAAACGCCCCTCGCGCAATTTCGCGCTGCCGCAGACGGGACATTTGCCGAAGCTTTCAAAGCGTTTGCCGCAATAGTGACACTTCAGCAACCCGTCCTCCTTATGATAGGTGAGCGACACGTCGCAATCGGTGCATTTTGCCACAAAACCGCACTCGCGGCACATCACGAACGAGGCGTATCCTCTGCGGTTTATAAAAATCATAGCCTGTTCGCCGCGCTTAAGCACCTCTTCGACGCATTCCTTCATTCTTAAGGAAAAAACGCCTCTGTTGCCGCTTCTGAATTCGGAAACCATGTCGATAATTTCCATATCGGGAAGCGCGCCGCCCGTCACGCGCGTTTTAAGTTCGATTAATTTGAGCCCGCCGCGCTCCGCCTGCAGATAGCTTTCTATATCGGGAGTCGCGGACCCGAAAACAATCGCCGCGCCGTCGTTTTTTGCGCGGAATTCCGCGACCTCTTTTGCGTTGTAACGCGGATTGCTCTCGCTTATATAGCTTGAATCGTGTTCTTCGTCCACAACGACCGCGCCTAAATTCTCCAACGGCGCGAACACCGCCGAGCGGGCGCCCACGGCTATCTTGGCTTCTCCTCTGTATAATCTCAGCCATTCGTCCAGGCGTTCGCCTTGCGAAAGCCCGCTGTGCAAAATCGCGGCGTTATCTCCGAATTTAGCGCGCATTAACCCCATAACTTGCGGGGTAAGCGATATTTCGGGAACCAAAAATATGGCGGTTTTGCCCGCCTTGACCGCTTCGTCTATTACGGACATGTAGACTTCCGTCTTTCCGGAGCCCGTCACGCCGTGCAGCAAAAATCCGCCTCCGCCGCCTATGACCGCGGTTATTTCCGCCGCGGCAAGCTTTTGCGCCGCGGTCAGTTCTTCCGCAAGAACGCCGCCCGCCGCCGTCTTATACGGAATACGACTTACTTTTTTAACAGCCTCGGCGAGTAAACCCTTAGCGGTAAGTCCGCTGACCGCCTGCGAACCGAATTTGGCGTTTAAAACGCTTTTCTTTTCCGACGCGCCGTCCTTAAGATATTCGACCACGGCGAGCTGCGCCGTCGCGCCGCGTCTGACGGACGCGGTTATCTCGTCCGCCGTAAACGCGGGGTTCAAAGAAACCAGCATTTCAGTTTGTTCGCTCACCTTTCCGCTGCGCAGTTCCGACGGAATGAACAGCCGCAAAACGTCGGCGTATCTTAGGTTATAGCGCCGCACCATATAGCGCATCAAGTTTAAAAGAGGCGGTTTGACACCGCCCTCCAAAACCTCTAAAATCGGTTTTAACTCCGGATATTCGGACTTTTCTTTAAGTCCGGTAACGAAACCCTCAATTTTCTTTCTGCCGAATTCCACCAGTACGCGGTCGCCTTCCCGGACGCCGCCGCCCTCATAATCGAAAACCCTGTCGAGTTCGGAAGCGGAAACATCGACGATAACTTCGGCAATCACAGTTTTACCGCCTTATCTAAAATTATATGCGCCAATTCGGTTTTTTTCATGAGTCCGAAGCTTTCCGACGAGCCGTCTTTGTAAAGAATACTGATAATATTGGTGTCCGCGTCAAAGCCCGCGCCGTCGGCGGTAACGTCGTTCGCAACCGCCATGTCGGCATTCTTTTTCTTCAACTTTTCAGCGGCGTTAGCCTCCGTGTTCCCCGTCTCGGCGGAAAAGATAATCAGCCTTTGAAAGGGCTTCTTCGCCGCCCCTACCGCCGCCGCTATATCGGGATTTTTTACAAACTCGATAATCGTATTTTCGGCTTTTAACTTACCCGAATACACCTCGCGCGGTCTGTAATCTGCGGGAGCGGCCGCCATAATGATGAGGTCGGCTTCCTTTGACAGCGGCAGAACGGCGTCGTAAAGATCGGCGGTGGTGTAGGCTCGCACGATATTTTTAAGACCGGGAGGCGGTTCAACCGTCATACGTCCGGCGCAAAAGGCGACCTCCGCGCCGCGCTCGATGGCGGCTGCCGCCAACGCACTCCCCATTTTTCCGCTCGAACGGTTAGTCAGAAAACGCACGCCGTCCACGGGTTCCTCGGTGGCCCCGGCGGTTATCAACACACGTTTACCTGATAAATCGCGCTTTAAAGTCAGCAATCTGACGACCTCGTCCGCTATTTCGGAAGGTTCAGGCAGACGTCCGCGTCCCACGTCGCCGCACGCAAGTTCGCCGCATCCGGATTCCAAAAAACATACTCCGCGCGCTTTAAGCGCCGCC
>JAITEJ010000168.1 GCA_031282095.1 Clostridiales bacterium | reverse complement strand
GCTTCCGCGTGCTTTGACAGGTCGTCGTAAACGACGAGTACGTCTTTGCCCTCGTACATGAAATTCTCCGCTATCGCCGTGCCGGTGTATGGCGCGATGTATTTCAATGGAGCGGTGTCGGACGCGGTTGCGAGAATTACGGTAGTGTAAGACATAGCGCCGTGTTCTTCAAGCGTTTTGACCAAGCTTTTGACGGCGGCGGAACGTTGTCCTACAGCGACGTATACACAGTATACGTTTTTACCTTTCTGATTGAGAATCGCGTCCAACGCTATGGCGGTTTTACCCGTCTGCCGATCGCCTATTATAAGCTCGCGCTGTCCCTTGCCTATGGGAACCATGGCGTCTACCGCGAGTATTCCCGTTTCCAACGGTTTGCCGACCTTAGCGCGATCGATTATGGCGGGCGCGGCGCACTCCATACGGCGCGTCTTAAGTCCGGTCAAAGCGGCTCTTCCGTCCAACGGATACCCCAACGGATCGATAACGCGCCCCAAAAGCTCCTCGCCCACGGGAACCTCCAAGATTTTGCCCGTCGTGTACGCTATATCTCCGAAAGACACCGACGAGCCCCCGCCGAGCAGCATCGCTCCTATCTCGTTTTCCTCCAAATTCATGGCGAGCGCGAAACCGGAGTTTCCTACCAAAATCAACTCGCCGTATTTGCAGTTCGAAAGCCCTTCTATACGTATGACGCCGTCCGCGGCGGAGGTAACTCTGCCGCATATCTCAAAGTCGTGTTCCTTATCCTTAAACTGCGACGCCTTAGCTTTTATAAGAGAAGGAATATCCTTGACCGCCACGCCCTCTCCGAGCGCAAAGATAAAGTCGTCTATATGCTTCTTCATCTTCGACAGGTCGGTCGCGACGGACACGTCTAAAATTTTTTCACCGTCGTATATCTGAATGCCGCCTATTATCGGTTCGATGACATACTTAAACTCAAGCTCCCGCTGCCGGATTCCCGATTCAAGCTTTTTCTTTTGAGCATCCGTCAATTCTACGGATGATTTCACCAAAAGCCTCTTCATGCGCGACGCTCCCATTTGTCAAGAATATCGTCTATCGCTTTGTCGTTGTCGTCCGAAGTAATCTGCTTTTCGAGAATTTCCGACGCAAGCGTAACGGCGAGTTCGGAAATCGCCTGCTTTAAGCCGCGGGCTTCCTCCTCTTTCTTCAAACGTATATCCTCGTAAGCTCTGCCCATAAGGTCGTCGGCTTTTTCTTTGGCGTCGGAGATTATTACGTCGGCCTGCTGCCGCGCGGAAGAGGATGTGGCGTTCGCAATATCCAACGCCTCGCGGCGCGCGTCATTCAAAAGCTTGCGTGAACTTTCATGGAATTCCTCGGCTTCCAACAACTTCCTTTTTGTTTCCTCCGCCGCCATGCGGTATTCGGAAGCGCGCTTCTCCATAAATTTCTTGATGGGCTTATATAAAAGAAAACGCACCGCCGTCACTAAAACGGCGAGGTTAAAAAGATGAATGAGTATCTCAATGACATTCAAGTTGAGAGGCATGGCAGAAATTAACATCCGCATATTATCTCCGTATAATAAATGTCCGTTCCTTTAAACGAACAGAATCAAAATAGCAACTAACAAGCTGTAGATCGCAAGCGTTTCCAGAAACGCCAAACCCAGCAACATAGTCGTACGGATTTTACCGTCGGCTTCCGGTTGCCGTCCTATAGCGTCGGTGGATTTGCTGACCGAAAGCCCCATGCCTATTGCCGCGCCGAATCCGACGAAGCCCACAACGATAGCCGCGCCTATGGCGCCTAAGCCCTCTACCGCGCTTAATAAATAACCTAACATAAATTTATCCTCGCAATCCGCCGCGAAAGGGCGATAAACCCTTCCGTGTGCGGTAATTAGATTCGATTCAGATTGAAAAAAGGTTTTTTTTCAATCATATCCGCCTTTTTATTCAATCGCTTCTCCTATAAATATGGAGGAAAGCGTGGCGAACAGGTACGCTTGGAGCAGCGCGTGCACCAACGTAGTCATAACCGCCGCCGCCGCGGGCAGCACGAAACTCAGTCCGATTACGGCGTAAAGCAATTCCGCGATTATGAAGCCGCTCAATATCGCGCCGAAAAGACGCAACGATAACGACAGCGGCACAGATAAGTCGGTTATAAAATTTATGGGATTCAAATAACGTTTCAACCTACCCGCGACGCGCTTCTCGCGAAAGCCGCATACGTTGATGACGATGAACGTCATTATGCCCATGGCGAAACAAGTATTGACGCTGGCGAACGAGGGGCGGAAGCCAATCAGCTCCGCAAGAGTCCCCAAGGCTATGAATAACGCCGCCGTAAAAATATACGGTCCCACAAAGTTTGCGTAGCGGTGTACGGTGTGCTCCGCGGATTTATCAAAATATGAAACCACGCTTTCAAGCATCAACTGAAACCCGCGCGGATATTTTTTAAACCGCGGTATAACAAAAATACGGATTAAAACCGCGGCGACGATCAAAATCGCCGTGACGCCGAACGCCGTGAACATCGCGGGATCCACCTTTATCGCGCCGAGGCTGACAAGCTCCGGCTCGATAGCGTCGCGGACGGCGTCGCCTAAGGAAGAGACTCCCCCTCCGAACGCCTCGCGGTATTGCTCGACCCAAAAGTCCGTAAATTTTGAAGAAAGAATTTCAAACATGATGCCGATTCTTTTTGCGGAAAAGAAACTGAAAACGGCGGCGTATTGCCGTTGCCGTACTTTCGGTTTGCCGAAGCGCGTACGGTCGAATTTTCTGCTATCGCGCGCATACGGTGTAACGAACTACTAGCACCTATCTTAGACCTTGTAATGTCGAATTTTCAGCTGCCGCGCATACGGTGCAATGCGACTGCGCGGTTCCTAACAGCGCGTTGATTAGCCGAATTTTCCGTTGCCGCGCGCATACGGTGTAATGAAAGCAAGTTCACAACCGCGCGAACTATATCTACTTAAAGTGAGTTTCCGCGCGCCTACGGTGTAATGAAAGCAAGAGCCGTCCGCTCGCGTTGTATAAGCGGATTTTTCGTTGCAGCTTGCATACGGTGTAATCGTGTTTTGTTCGGTGTGGTTGGCGTCGGTAATGCCGAAGCCGCCCGTACACAGTATTATTATGTCCCCATTATACAAGGTTAAAGAACGCCCGTTCGGAAACATCTTTATATTACTACTCTTGAGCCCTCGTTGGCAAGCAAAAACAGCGTATTGAGTATATATTTTCTTAGAAATATACCGCAAAAAGAAGCGTCGCCGCATAAATCGACCGTATCATATTCATAATATGAAATTTAAAAAGAGATACTGTATAATCAGAGGCGTAGGAATAACAAAAATACAATCAGATCTTCCTTTGAATCCGCTGCAATGCGATGTAATTTTTGTGTTATTATATGTTTAATCGTTTATGAATGTGGGTAAACGCGGTTATTATATTTTTCTTCTTTTCATATCATGTCTCTCAGGGTTTATCTTTATTCTAAAAAGGTATAACTGAATTTCAGTTATACCTTTTTGTCATTAAACAAAAAAACAAAAGCGCATACAAACCAAAGCGTTCCTCTTGTTTCCCGTTCAAGCGTGCTCGCGGCTCGCCGTAAATTTTTGCACACTACTTTCATCGTTTCATGTACGATGAAAGGCGTTATCCATAAAAGCGGCTTGACGTAAAGCGCGTTACAAATCTTCTTATATTTTCTCGTTTTAACGCGCTTGCGGCTTGTAATAAATCCTCGCGTATCTTTTTAATCGTTTCGCATACGGTTTTGTTTTAATCGGCACATTTGCCGTTCCGAGTTCAACCGAGCCGCCAATCGATCGGTTCAATGCCTTTGGAAGAAAGGAAAGCGTTTGTTTTTGAAAAGGGGCGCGACCCGAAAAAGCCGTTGCTTGCCGAAAGCGGAGACGGGTGGGGGCTTTCCAAAATAAGATGCCGCGAATTTGTTATCAAAACTTTTTTACCGCGTGCAAATGCGCCCCATAGAATGAAAACGACAGGTTTTTCGCGGTCGTTCAGCTTAGAAATTATGCTGTCCGTAAGAGCCGCCCAACCTATCTTAGAATGCGACATCGGTTGCCCCGCGCGCACGGTAAGGGCTGCGTTCAACAGCAAAACACCGCGCTCCGCCCACGTCGATAAGTCGCCGCAAGCGCCGCTCTCAATGTTCAGGTCGCTTTTAAGTTCGGAAAATATATTTTGTAACGAGGGAGGCAACGCGATTCCCCTTTGCACGGAAAAAGACAGCCCGTGAGCCTGCCCGTCGCCGTGATACGGGTCTTGCCCCAAAATGACCGCCTTGACGCTGTCGTAGTCCGTCAGTTTAAGCGCGTTAAATATGCTGTACATATTGGGATATACCCTATACGCCGCGTACTCTTTTTTCAGTATCTCACGCAATTTTTTATAGTTGTCGCTTTCAAAATCTTCCTTTAACTGTGCGTCCCAGCCGTTTCCTATATTAACCATTTTTTATCAACTCCTTAGTAAATCTGTATTTTTGCGATAAGATCGTATCGTGCGTTCGCGTTATAACCGTATAATTTGGGCTCTTTGATAAGTAGGCATTTCCGCGGCAGGATTGTATCGTGCGTTCGCGTTATAACCGTATAGTCAGTTTCTGTAATTTTGTTTTTTGTGACAGGATTCGCGTTGCAACCGCATGGAGTTAGCACGTATGTAAATGTGTTTTCGTGTAAGGGTTGTATTATGCGTTCGCGTTATTAATTACGTCGATGCGCGTTTTTCTCACGGATAGCACGAAAAGCCTCTCTTGCGTCGCTTGCCTTGCCGTTACTCTCGCCGTGTGGGTCCGTCCTATATATATTAGACTCTTCTTATTGTACGTCATTTGATTGCTGTTTTCAAGATGCCGCCTTAATTTTTATGTCACTGTTTTTTCTCTTCGCCGAATAAAGGTAATATTAAAGGGCTTGCAACATGCTTGTTTACAAGCTTCAAGCCCTATCTACAACATAACTTTCAATATGTCTGACTTTTTTGTGCAGTTTAAAGTCCGCAAAAAAGACATTGACAAAAATCTGAAAACCGCAAATTCAGAATGAGAAATACCGGTTAAAAGAAGTTAATCTCATAATAAATAAGAAACGGCGGAATGAAAAGCGCCGATGATGTTAAAGGGGAATCACATGCTGCTTTAAAGGCACATAAGTAGCAGAATGATTGATTTAGCATCGCGCAACTTACCCGAACGCGCTAAATTCAGAGCTTCTTCTGCGGGGATTTTCACAATATTCAGAAATTCGTCGTCATCGGGACGGGAATCGGCTTCGGACAATCCGACGGCGCGAAACAGGTAAAGCTTTTCATCAGTATAGCCGGGCGTGGGATATACAGTGGCGACGAGTTCGACGCGTTCGGCTTTAAGCCCGGTTTCTTCCGTCAATTCGCGCAAGGCGGTTTTCTCCGGAGTCTCGTCTCGCTCAAGCTTGCCGGCGGGGAGTTCCAAAAGCGTTTCTCCGTAAGGATAGCGGAACTGTTCGACAAAATAGACGAGACCGTCTTTAACCGCGAGTATACAGGCGCCGCCGGGGTGTTCGACAACCTCGCGCACGGCGGGCTTGCCGTTGGGCAACGATACCTCGTCACGGCGCAGTTTTATGATTTTACCGTCGTATACGGTGGATTTGTTAATGGTTGTTTCTTCAAGTTTCATAGCCGATTTACGCCGCCCGACGTAATTCCTCCGCAAATTAATGTTGATTATAACGCATACGGCGCGGCATTTGCAACAGTTTTGCCTAAAAATGTTTTTAAGGGTGAATAGCCGCGCACTGAAGCCGTGGTTGCCGCGTCGGTCTCTGTTTTGCATCCCCTATTTTGGGAAATCCTCGCCTTGGCGCCGTAAATGCCGCTTTTGGGAAATCCTCGCCTTGGCGTCGTAAATGCCGCGCCCGCTTTCGCGCTGTATACGGGTTATCTGTGTGTTTGGGGAAATCCTCAGTCCGGTGCCGTAAATGCCGCGCCCGCTTTCGCGTTGTATATGGGGCAGTATATTTTGGGAAATCATCGCGGTGACCTTGCGCGTTTAAATACTTTTCTTTTTAACGTGTTAGTGCTATAATAAATAGTAATGTACGGTTTGGAGAAAAGCATATGAAATTTGATATTGAGTTGGTCGGCAAGATAGGTTCCATGGCGCTTATCAATAAAGACTATCGCGATTTAAACTACAACGTGATAGCCCGGCTTTCGCGCGAGTTGGTTCCCGGAATCGCGTGGGTAACCAGCGGCGCCGTGGAAATCGGGCGTTTGGACTACACACAGCGTAACGGTAAGGAACTTGGAGGCAGTTTGGAGGACAATAAAACCGACTATGCCGCCCAAGGGCAAGCGATACTCATGCAGACATACCGGCAGTATATCGACAGCCGTTACAGCGTGCGGCAGATACTTGTGGAACACCGACATTTCAACGACGCCGAGAAAAGCCGCCACTTGCGCGACGCAATTTTGAGATGCCCCGCGCAGAACGCTATACCCATAATAAACTACAACGATGCCGTTAACAGTGAAGAAAACCGAAAAATGGAGCTTGCCGCCTTAAAACGCGAACGCGGCGACGTACACGAATGCGTAGACAACGATGAAACGGCGGCGCAGGTTTCATTTTTGGTAAAAAGTAAGCGCTTGCTCATCTTAACGTCCGTAGACGGCATTTATACGGACATAAACGATCCGAAAACCCTCGTTAAGGAAATTTGCGGCAGTAATGCCTACGAACTATTGGAAAACATAAGCCGTTGTCAGGAGTTTTGTAAGGGCAGCAGCAGAGAGGGCGCGGGCGGGGCGCGGGCGAAACTGGAATACATAAAGGCGCCGGCGTCAAACGGCACCGAGATCATAATAGCAAACTCGGCGTATCCAATGAAAGACATACTGAGCGGAGCCGCTCCCCGAACGCACATCGCCGTAAGATAAACGATATGACTGTGCGCGTAACGGACTATTCTTCGGTGGGTGTGACTTAAATGTGCTGTCGGTAAACGATATGACTGCGCGCGTAACGAACCGGCTACATCGAAA
>JAITEJ010000054.1 GCA_031282095.1 Clostridiales bacterium | reverse complement strand
TCGGAGCTATTTCGTTTTAAGCAAGGCTTGTTTCAAATCGTAAAGACTCTGCGATAAGTCTACCTTATATTCCTGTGGATTAACGGACCGTTTGTACTCGGGATAGAATTCCGCGCGGCTTGCGTCGGCGTGCGCGGCGATTTCGTTCAGGCTCGGCAGGTCGTAGATAAGCTTTCCGTTTTCAAAAACCTTTACCACAAGGTTTTTAACGGTATATTCGGTGAACACCGTCTTTTTCCATATCTCTTCCGGATGGAATATGGTAAGCGGACGGCTTTCGTCTATTACGTCGTCGGCAAGCGAAATGAGGTCGCCCGCCGCCTGCCCGTTCGCGTCGTATATACGTATTATTTTTTTAAATCCCGGATTGGTATTTTTCGCGTTGGTATTCGATATTTTCATTTTCGGGACAAGCGCGCCGCCGTCGTCGATCGCCGCCAACTTATATACTCCCCCTAAACTGGCGTTCGTAAAGCTCGTTATCAGCCGCGTGCCTATGCCGTATACGTCGATTTTCGCCTCCTGCAGCGCAAGCGAGGTCAGTATATCCTCGTCGATATCGCTGGACGCGAATATGAGTACGTCGTTATGCCCCGCGGCGTCCAACATTTTCCGCGCCTGTTTGGACAAATAGGCAAGATCCCCGCTGTCAAGACGTATGCCGACGGGTTTGAACCCCTTGGCTTTCAGTTCGTCAAACACCTTTATCGCGTTCGGAACGCCGCTCTTAAGCGTGTCGTACGTATCCACGAGAAGCAGACAATTTGAAGGATATATTTCGGCGTACGCGCGGAAAGCGGTCAACTCGTCCGGGAAACTCATAACCCAGCTATGCGCGTGCGTACCCTTTACGGGTATACCGAACATTTTACCCGCCAAAACGTTGGACGTGCTGCGGCAGCCGCCTATGTATGCCGCGCGCGCGCCGTATATGCCGGCGTCGGGTCCCTGCGCCCGCCTAAGCCCGAACTCGGATATTGCCGCGCTTGTAATTTCCGTAAGCCGCGCCGCTTTGGTGGCTATGAGCGTTTGATGGTTTACGATATTTAAAAGCGCGGTTTCCACAAATTGCGCCTGAAAAAGCGGGGCTTTTACGATAATAATCGGTTCGTATGGAAAAACGACGGTTCCCTCAGGCACCGCGTATATGTCTCCCGTAAACTTAAAATCCTTAAGCGCGTCTAAAAAATCCTCGCTGAAAATATTTAAACCGCGTAAATAACGCAGATCGCCGTCATCGAAACGCAGATTCCGTATATACGAAACTACTTGCTCCAATCCTGCCGCAATCGCGTATTGAAAGCCTCCGGTGCCGCGGTAAAACATATCGAATACGGCGGTTTTGTCGCGTACTCCGCACTGCAGATAGCCGTTCATCATGGTAAGCTGATATAAATCGGTCAGCAACGCAAGGTTTCTCTGTCCTTCCATTTCTCTTACGCTCCTAAAAAATGTTTTTTACGGTTAACGGCGGCAAAACCTTAAACGATTTCGCCGCCGTTGCTCATCTTTATTTTTCTTTCTCCGGAAGCGATTTTCGCCGCTTCCGTATCGTATCATGGGCGCGGGAATAAAATCGCTCAAACGTATTTCCCGCGCAAACGAAACACCCTCAAAAACGGCGCTCCCCGTTTATCTTATCGGAGATTTTCCGCCGCCGCATATGAGTTACATTCGACATTAAACTCAAGTTGAGCGTCATTCATAACTCCGCACGGTCGAAACGTTCTTTAAAAGGCGGCGTTTCTATTTTCGGAAGCTATTCGCCCCAAACATCCGCCGAAATATCTCCCGCTTTGCGCGTCGGCAAGCCGTTTTCTTTCAGATCCTTGGCGTCGAAACGTTTTTTCGCCAGAATATAATAAATCACGCCCGCCGCGGCCCCTATGCCTGCCGCCACAAAGCTGACTATCAGCGTGAGCGGCGCGCCGCCGGATGTGACGACCGCGTCCAGCCTTATCATCTCCAGGAATCCGCGCGCGATGAAATACCACAGGAAATACAGAAACAGCAACAACCCCGGAGCTTTTTTGTTTTTGCGCCATATAACGAAAAAGAGCGCGAAGCCTAAAAGGTTCCAAACCATTTCATAGAAGAACGTGGCGGCATACCAACCCTCCGCGTAACCGCCCGCCGCATAGCCGTTTATCGCGTCTATATAGACGGCGAAAGGGAGCCATTGCAGCTTCGGGTCGGTTATCGCCACTCCGAACGCCTCTTGATTGATAAAGTTTCCCCAACGACCCAAAGCCTGAGCAAGCACGAGCGCCGGAACAATTAAGTCGCAAAGTTTCAAAAAGTTTTTTTTGCGCACGGCGCAGTAAACCGCCGCGCCTATGCCTCCGCCCAAAATCCCGCCGATTATGGTGATTCCGCCTTCCCAAATCGCCCAAAACCGCACGAAATCGTCCCACGATTTAACGGGCAAATATTCGTCGGGACGCACTAACACGTATACGACGCGCGCCATTATTATTGCAAGCGGAACCACCCAAAAGAAAATTTCAACGAGATTGTCGGTCGTTAAACTGATACGTTTCGCCTCGCGGATACAATAGAAAAGCGCGATAAGCAAGGCGCTCGTTAAAATAATTCCGTACCAACGAACGGACAGCGACCCTATTTCAAAAGCCACTTCAGGAATGAGATAATAATGATCCATCGTATTTCCTCCGTCTCACCACAAAGGCACCAATGTCGCGCCGTCGTTGCGTATTGATACGTTAAACACGTTTTGTTCTCCGAATACCGACTTTATATAATCATAATAGCCTTTTGAACGGCGCTTATCGACAAAAGCCAAAATTGTGCCCGCAAAGCCTCCTCCGTGTACGCGAACGGCGCGTACGCCTTGAACGCGCTTAGTCAGCTCCACGCCGACATCGACGGGCTGATTATAATCCTTAGGCGTATGAAGATTTTGAAGCAGAACCTGCGAACTTAAACCGGATGCGTTTATGACGGAAAGGAACGATGCCTCGTCAACGCTTTCCACGGCGCGCTCCAGCTGCTCCACTCTGTTGTTCTCCTCAAAGAAGTGCAGAGCCCGCAAAACGGCGCGTCCGGGAAGTTTCTCCCTAAGCGCGGGGATATCTTTCCAAAAGTCCTTAGGGTCCACCTCTCTGAGAACCTGTTTTCCGAAAAATGCCGCGACGGCGTTCATGTCGCCGCGTATAGCCGAATAATCGGAGGTGAGATCGGAATGGTCGCCTCCCGTGTTGACTATGTATATGTCGAGATTTTGGAAGTTCCACGTCATGTGACGGTAGGACGGCACGGTATTCTCGAAGTCGATCATGTTAATTCCGCCGAGCGCGATCGCCGTTTGATCCATAAGCCCCGACGGCTTCCCGAAGTAAACGTTTTCGGCGTATCTTCCGGCCGTAGCCTTGGTCAGGTTGTCGATTTTGGAATCGTTGTAAAGCGCGTTTAAGATCTCCGCGATAAGCATTTCAAAAGCCGACGACGAGGAAACCCCCGCCCCCTTGAACACATTTGAAACCGTAGTCGCGTCGAAACCGCCCACCTTATAGCCGCTGTCCTTATAATAACGGCAAACGCCCTTAATGATGGAAGAGGCGTCTCCGAAATCCGCCATAAGGGGCTCGCCGGGATCGTGGGCATCCACAATACATTCCGGAAAACCGCGCGAACTGATACGGATGACGCCGTTATCGGTTTTGGTGACGGCGGCAAGCGTATCCACGGAAATAGCCGCGGCGACTACCTTGCCCGAGTTATGGTCGGTATGGTTGCCGGCGATTTCAATGCGCCCCGGCGACGAGAAAAACATCGCGTCGCGGGCGGCATACCGGGCGGTATGCGCGCTGAGCAAGTCTAAAAATCTCTTGCGGGTGTTGAAAAACGGGGTGTAACCGTAAAGCCGCAGGGAAATATTTTCGAAATTTTTTCCGTTTACGGCATTCTGCAGTGTGTTAATGCTTGCCATTCCAGCCTCTCTCATTTATAATATATATACGGATACGAAAATCGGAGGAAATACATTAAGCATTCTTACTCCTTTAACGCGCATATAATATATTAGCATACTCGCATACGAAACGCAAGCACAATACTTAAGAAACCTTCCGTCTTTCGCCGGATCGTGCGGTTTTAGTTCTTTCAACCGATCGCGTTGCGGCAATCGAGCGATTAAGGGAAATCCTCTCTCGGCATTTTTCAGATTGGTTGTGTTTTGCCCGAAAATATTGTCTGCGATATTTCCCCGGAATGCGGCACGGAATTTACGTTGACGTAAACGCGGCAATTTCGGTCGACGGAGAAAATTCCTCTCATTTCGTTTATTTCACGGTTTTTCGGAGGACGTCGGTTTTCGCCGCTCCGGCACGAATTTGCGCAGGGCTAAGTCGGCTTAAAAGAAAAATGTAACCTTAAGATCGCCGGTACGGCGGTCTGCCGGCATAAAATTATAAAACGAGAATCCCGAATACGGATTAAAATACTTTTAAATATATAGGAAAATTTAACATTATGGCAAGAAGAAAAACAGCCGACATTATAGCCGAATGCGTCGAGCAATTGCTTGACCACGCCGTCAAAAACATTTCTCTCCCTGAAGAGGACGTTATTTACACGCGTAACCTGTTGCTGCACCGTCTGCAGCTTGACGAGCCGTTCCCGGAGCCGTTTAAAGGATACAATTTTCAGGAATCTCTCTCGCGCATTATCGCCTACGCGGTGCATAAAAAAATTATAGAGCCGGACGCGGAACTCCTGTTTGAAACGGAGATTTTGGGAATGCTCACTCCTCCTCCCTCCGTGATAACCGAACGCTTCGATAACATAGCGGCGGATAACGGTGTGGCTGCGGCGTGTTCATGGCTGTTTAACCTCTCCAAGTCCAACAACTACATCAGGATGCCCGACATAAGCAAAAATATCAAATGGACCGCCGAAAATCCGCGCGGCAATATACAGATAACCATAAACACCGCAAAACCTGAAAAAGATCCTAAACAGGTTCTAGCGGAAAGCAAAATTCAATCGTCCGCTTATCCGAAGTGCGCGCTTTGCGCCGAGAACGCGGGCTTTGCCGGCAACGCGAAGCGCGCCGCACGCCAAACCCTGCGCACAATTCCGCTGAGCCTTGCGGACGAGCAATGGTTCATGCAATTTTCCCCTTATCTTTATTATGATCAACACATAATAGTAATTTCCAAAGAGCATCGCCCTATGGAACTGAATTTAGATTCTTTCATGCGTCTTGCCGAATTTGTGTTCAATATGCCTCAATATTTTTTGGGTGCAAACGCTCCGTTGCCGATAGTCGGCGGCTCGATACTGTCCCACGATCATTACCAAGGCGGCGGAAAGGTATTGCCGCTCTTCTCCGCCCCGTCGCGTAAATACTATCAGCCATCGCGTTTTCCGGAGGTGACCGTTTCCGTCGTCAACTGGTATAATTCCGTGGTGCGTCTGGAGTCGCGCAATGTGACGCAAGCCGTACGCGCCGCCGGGGAGTTGCTGTATACATGGTCTTCCTTCGACGCTCCGGAGGTCGGCATTCTGTCATCCTCGCGAGCTCCCGACGGTTCCAGAGTTCAGCATAACACCTTGAATCCCGTCGCCCGCATGAACGACCGCGACATCTGCT
>JAITEJ010000046.1 GCA_031282095.1 Clostridiales bacterium | reverse complement strand
GGGCGGCGTTTCCTTAAAAGGATTTTTGGCGATAAGGTTCTTAATCAGGACTTAATGGACGAAATCAACAACTTAAAGCGCGAGTTAATCAAAACTACGCGTGAAAAGGACAGAATTTTAGGTTTAAAAATCGCCTATCAGGGTTACGACGTGACCGAGGGAGAAGAGGGCGAGGACGTGTCGAGCGCGGCGAAAGAGGGCGAAAGCCGCTTCTACAAGCTGACCGAGGTCGACACTCATTACGGGTCGCCCGACTATAAGGAGCGCGATTTCAACTATGAAATCACGCTCGAAGAGTTATGCACGCGTTTCAGAAACTACGCCGCAAACAACCCCGAAAGACCGTGGCGCAAGCTGTACTACGAACCTAAGATAGTACGCCTTTTTTTCGCGTCAATGGCGACCACAAGGCTTATAATCCTACAGGGTATATCCGGTACGGGTAAAACGTCATTGCCGGAGTGCATAGGGCACTTCCTTTTCAACCCCACTACGATAGCGTCCGTTCAACCGTCATGGCGTGACAGAACGGAGCTTTTCGGCTATTTCAACGAGTTTACAAAACGTTTTAACGAAACAGAGGTTCTCAAAGCCTTATATGACGCCACCTACAACGACAGCGTGTACTTGACGGTTTTGGACGAAATGAACATCGCCCGCGTAGAGTATTACTTCGCGGAAATGTTGTCCATTTTGGAAATGCCCTCCCGCGACCAATGGGTGGTCGACCTCGTCCCGAGCGGTTGGCCCAGCGACCCCAAGCACGTCCTAAAAGGGCGTTTCCGTCTGCCTGAGAATATGTGGTTCGTCGGCACGGCAAACAACGACGACAGCACGTTCGCAATTTCCGACAAGGTTTACGACCGCGGTATGCCGATAAACATCAACTCTAAGGCGACTCCTTTCGACGCGCCGCTGACCGAGGGCGTAAATCTCTCGTATAAGCACCTTGAAGGTATGTTTAAGGACGCGCAGGTGAAATACCGCGTCAGCGACGAGAATCTGCGGAAATTCGAGGAAATGGACAACTACGTTATAGAGCATTTCAGACTTGCGTTCGGTAACCGTATCGTAAAGCAGCTGCGCGAGTTCGTCCCGGTATATGTAGCGTGCGGCGGCACCGAAATCGACGGGCTTGACTATGTTCTATGCAATAAAATTCTGAGAAAGTTCGAATCCTTGAACTTAGCCTACATCCGCGACGAGGTGGACGACTATATCCAGTATCTTAACGATAATTTCGGCAGTGAGAATATGGGCGAGTGCAAAGAATACCTTGCCCGACTGAAGAAACTGTTCTAAAAGAACCGTTAACCCGCGGCGCCGTCCCACAAAGCCGCTCTGAAGCCGCAATAACCCCGTCTTGAGGATAGAAAACCGCTCCGAAGCCGCAATAGCTTTGCCGCATGGAGAAAACGCTCTGCAATCAAAAAGTCAGTACGCGAAATTCGCTAGAGTCTAAATCGGCGGTTAGCCCGCCGACAGCCAAAGCATAAGCGAAAGCAATCCGCAAGACCCGCGGAAGCTTAATAAAAGATTAGTCCGCTTGACTGAAAAAATACTTTGTAAATGCAAAGAAAATCTTGTCGGACGGAAAAACTGTTCTAAAACGATGAAGCAAACCTGAATATCGGGTATAGACGGAATGAGTTAATACGGCAATTTCCGTTTTTTGTGTTTCATATGAAAACGGAGTAAAACCACATTGAGTCGCGAAACTTACGAGGGCTTAATATATCAGATTAACTCGCTTTTAAAGCAGTGGGACATCTATCCTAAATACATGGATAGTATTTCCGGCGGCAAAAATAATTACAGCATTTCTCAGACTTACACAAAGAAAAATTACGACACGACGTGGATAGAAACCATTGAGGAATGTCTTGTCCCGTTAGATACGATAGTCAGAAATCCCAGAAAATTTATAGTTATTGAAGAGGACATCGTCGATATCAGTTTGGCGCGCTCTATTTCGGTGGAATCCGTCAAACATTTGGCGCAGCATACCAACCTTATCAGCAGCGTCACGAAAGACGGCATGGTAATCCCTTCCAAAATACTGAACACGAGTAAGGAAGAAAGCTTTGAAATTTACGAAAACCGCTTTATCTATACCTTGCTCCTTAAAGTGCGCGACTTTATCGACCGCCGCTTTGAAGTCATCAAGAACGCGCTTTTACAGAGCGGTGATTTGGGAGTGGAAATCAAAAGCGAATTTAACATAGACGGCAATAAGGTGCAGTATGCGCTTGATACCGCGGCGTCCTTTCCGTTTACCGAAACCGTACACAAAAAGGGCGGCGCGATCTCCGACGTAGAAAGAATCTCCCGCATGAAGTCCATTATTTCCGACTTCCTGTCAAGCGCGTTCGCCCGCGAAATGCGGAGTTGCGCTCTCGTTCGTCCGCCCATTCAGCGCACTAACGTCATATTGAAAGACCCCAACTTTAAAAAAGCCCTCGTTCTTTGGCAGTTTGTCGAAACCGCCGAAAATATGGATTTTAAAGTGGAAAATATGACGGAAACCGCGGAGTTGGCGCCGTCGTTAAGCGAAAAATTCCGCGGGCTTATTTTCCTTAACACCGTTCTTATGCAAAGCATCGCCTCCACGCGCGAAGCGGGGGACTCTCTGGAGGAATCCGTCAAGAGGGACGAGGTGATTGCCGACGAATATGTCACCAAAAATATCGACGACTATGTGCCGGACGATTTTCCGCAGCTTAAAATGGAGCTTTCCGAAATACGGCGCATCTATCAGAAAATGCCGTTTTCCAAGTCGCTTACGCAGGCGGAAATCTCTAAGATAAACGGCGCGATCGACCGCGTTTTGCGTCAGGTTCGCATTAATAAGGCAAAAGAGGACGGAAAACTGCAGCAACGGCTGATTGCTAAACAAATCGAGGATGAGCAGCACGCCAAAAAGCTTGCCTTGCGTGAAGCGCGCGATTTAGAACGCCGCCGCCGTCACGATGAGGCTTTGCGTCGGCTGGAACGTAAAATTTTAGAAAAGGAACGCGAGGAAGAGGAACGCCGCGCCGTTAAGGAACGCGAGGAAGCCGAGCTTAAAATGCGTATTGAACAGGCGGAAGAGCTCCGCCGTATAGAGGATGCGCGTGTAAGGGCGGCGGCGGCGGCAAGCTTGTTAGAGGAGCAGTCACGGCGTTTGGACGAACAGCGCAGAGAGGCTCTTGCCTATGCGGAGGCGCGCCGCGTCGAAGCCGAAGAATATAACGCCAAAGTCGCGGCTGTCCAAGAGGAACACCGCGCGGTTGTGGAGCGTGAAAAGAAAAGGGCGCAGGCGGAGATTGACGCGCTCATAGAAAAACAGCGCAGAGAGGAAAACGCTCGCCGCGAATTTGAAACGGCTATCGCCAAGGAACAGGCGGACAAGCTTAACGCCGAGGAACAGGCGGCTTTGAACGAACGCCTTACCGTCGCGCACAAGCAGGAATACGAGGACGTAAAAGCCGAGCAAATATCCACTATCGCCCGCTTGAAAGAACAGGCGGAAAAAAATTGGATGAACGAGCGCGAGCTTGCGTTTGATTTGTTCGTCAAAGCCAACCGCGAGAACCTCTCTAAGGAAGAAGACGCGCGGTTTAAGGAAATCCAACGCAGCAGAGCGGAACGCTTCACCGCGGTCGCTCTGATTGAAAAGGCTTTGGGAGACGTTATCGAGTTGGAACATATGGAAAGCGTGGAAAAGATTTTAGAGGAGGCGCGCGCATACCGCACGCCGGAGGAAATCGACGACCGCATTATCTCTATCGAACGTTCATACCGCAAACGTTCGCGTCA
>JAITEJ010000126.1 GCA_031282095.1 Clostridiales bacterium | reverse complement strand
AAAAATGAAAGATTTTGATGACGACGACTTTTTTGACAGTGACGACGAGGGTGAAATAGTAACCCTCCGCGACCAAAAAACCGGCAAGGACGTAGACTTCGACGTGCTTGCCGTGCTGGATTATAAGGACAAATGGTATACGGTGCTCGCGCCTTGCACTCCCATAAAGGAAATCGACGAGGACGAATGCCTGATTTTTGAAATTGTGGAAAAGGCTGACGGAAGCGAGGACTATATCCCCGTTTCCGAGGAAATTATGGATGCCGTGTTCGCAGAATTCGAGAAAATGCGCGAGGAGTAAGAACCCGTCCGTCTCTATTGCAAATAAGAGTACGTACGCAACGTCTGCAGGTTAAAACGGCGATGGTTTTAAGGCTTTATATCTTGCGTACTAAAGCATATGCACAGCGACAGCGGGTAACACAAGCAAGTGCTTTTTGATTGCGATTATCTGTTACTTATAAAAATACCTGATTCTGCTTGCGGATTACGGTATATACGTAATAACGTGAAGTAACATAGGCGAGGGCTCGCTTTCCGATTGCGGTTGTCTGTTAATAATAGAAATATCCTATAAGGGGAAGCGGCTCGTGTACGAGATCGATTTATCTTCCTTAATCATAAAAATTTCATAGTGAACGGATAAAACGCGCGCGCCGGCTTAGACTCTGTCGTCAAGGTGAATTTATGCCGCGTAAACAAATAATGCGCGCGCCTGTGCTTAGATTTTACCTCTTGAAACGGTATATCGTTTTGTAAACACGGACCAAATAATGCGCGCGCCCGTGCTTAGATTTTACCCGAGTTTGACTACGTGCCCGTATTAGACGATTTAACAAATAATGCGCGCGCCCGTGCTTAGATTTCACCGCGTGCATAAGCTTAGCGGCTTCGGGTTTGCGACTAAATAAAGCGCGCGCCCGGTCTCAGATTTTACCGGTAAGGCCGGTTGACACCGCTTATAAAAATTTTTGATGAAGCGGTTAAAATCATTGCTTTTTCAGTTGTCAAAATTTATATTTCTGTGATATACTCTTTAAGAAAGTTCACACCGTAGGCTAAAAGTGTCCGTGTTGCTCCGTTTACCCTTGAGAAAGGGAGGAGTCAGATGCTTTGCAAAGCGCCCTCGGGAGGAATAAAAAACACAAAACGGAGACAAACAATATGGCAGTAACATCAATGAAGCAGCTCTTGGAAGCCGGCGTCCACTTCGGTCATCAGACAAAGAGATGGAACCCGAAAATGGCAAAGTATATCTATGCCGCGAGAAACGATATTCATATAATCGACCTTCAGATATCCGTCGATTTGGTTGAAGAGGCGTATCAATTTGTGAAGAACGCGGCAGCCGCCGGAAAATCGGTGCTTTTCGTAGGTACAAAAAAGCAAGCTCAGGAAGCGATAAAGCAAGAAGCCGAGCGTTGCGATATGTTTTTTATCAATCAGAGATGGCTGGGCGGTACGCTCACTAATTTCAAGACGATCCGCACAAGAATAGACCGCCTGAACAAGCTCACCCAAATGGAAATTATAGGCGAGTTTGATATGCTCCCGAAAAAAGAAGTCGCCAAACTCAAAGCCGAACGCGAAAAGCTGGAGGCGAATTTGGGCGGTATCAAGAATATGCGCAACTTGCCGGGCGTCATGTTCGTCGTAGACCTTAAGAAAGAGGAAATCGCGGTTAAGGAAGCGCGCAACTTAGGGATACCCATCGTCGCCGTCGTGGACACCAACTGCGATCCCGATCTCGTCGACTATGTAATTCCCGGCAACGACGACGCTATACGCGCTATAAAGCTGTTCGCGTCGCTTGTCGCGGACGCCGTGATTGAGGCGCGTGAAGGCGTATCCTTAAAGGAAACGGACGCCGCTCCCGCCGTCGCAGAGGAAACGGACGTTAAAGCAAGCTTTTCGGCGATAATTGAAGAGGAAATTGTCAATCTTACGCCGGAAGAAGCGCTTGAAAAGGCTATACGCGAACAAGAAGACAACGACTGACAAGGAGGATAGATATTTATTATGGCATACACACCTTCGGCAAAAGAGGTAATGGAGTTAAGAGTTAAAACCGATGCTGGCATGATGGATTGCAAGCGCGCGCTTATCGCGAGCGACGGCAATTTTGACGCCGCGGTCAAATTTTTGAGAGAGCAAGGCATTCTTAAGGCGGATAAAAAGTCCTCCAGAATAGCGGCGGAGGGTATCGTTGACAGTTACATCCATATGGGCGGCAAAATCGGCGTGCTCTTAGAGGTAAACTGCGAAACCGACTTCGTGGCGCGCGGCGAGAAGTTTAAAGAGCTCGTTCACAATATCGCGCTTCAGATCGCGGCATCCAACCCCCTCTACGTAAGTCAGTTAGATGTGCCCGCGTCCGCAATTCAAAATGAGCGCGAAATCGCGATCGCCTTAGAGAAGAAAGAAGCCAAACCTAAGCCGGACGCGGTTATCGAAAAGATAGTCGAGGGCAAAATCAAAAAATATTACAAAGACGTTTGTCTGCTGGAGCAAGTTTACGTACGCGATCCCAGCAAAACCATTCAATCGCTTATAAGCGAGGCGATCTCTCAAATAGGCGAAAATATAACCGTACGCCGTTTCGTCCGTTTCGCAATGGGCGAAGGACTTGAGAAAAAGGTTGACACTTTCGCGGAAGAAATCGCGGAAAGCTTGGCTAAAGCTAAACTATAATAAAAAAACGGAAGCGGTATCGCTTCCGTTTTTTTATAAAACTTAATTGTGCCGCCCTTGCGCGCGGTGCGTAACGCACTCAACCGAACGGGAACAATAAGCTTATGGAAATTAAATATAAACGGGTAATAATCAAACTCAGCGGCGAAGCTCTTTCGGGAAAGGGAGGTTTCGGCATTGATTGGGACGTTGTGACCGACATAGTTAAGGAAATCAAGACCATAAAGGATTTGGGCGTTGAAATAGGCATAATCATAGGCGGCGGCAATTTTTGGCGCGGACGCCAGGCGAATACCAAAATGGAGCGTACGACCGCCGACCATATGGGAATGCTCGCCACCGCGATAAACGGACTTGCCTTGCAGGACGCTTTGGAACAGAATGATATTCCCGTGCGTCTGCAAACCGCGCTTACGATAACGCGCATAGCGGAACCGTATATCTTGCGCCGCGCGCTCCGTCACTTTGAAAAGGGCAGAGTGGTGATATTCGCTTGCGGAACCGGCAATCCGTATTTTACGACGGATACGGGCGCCGCGCTGCGCGCTTGCGAAATAAAGGCGAACGCGTTGCTTCTCGCCAAAAATATCGACGGCATTTACGATAAGGATCCGAAAAAATTCCCGGACGCCAAGAAATACGACGAGTTAAAATATATAGAGGTAATCAAGGAAGGCTTGCAGGCAATGGACGCCACCGCGACTACCATGTGTATGGAAAACAATATCCCCATAATTGCGTTCGGTCTGCGAGAGAAAAACTGTCTGCTGAAAGCGGTTTCAGGACAACCGATAGGCACCCTGATTAATTGAGAGGTTAATTACAGCCGACGGGCGAAACAGTAATAACTGCCGCCGGCAGGCAATCAAACAACGACTCGGCACTTAAAACGACCGACCCTCGCATAAGAAGTTGCGTATAATCGACGGACAGTTAAACAGCGAAACGATACGTAAAACGACCGCTGTTATGTTCCGAAGACTAATGATAGCTGACGACTCGGCACTTCAAACGACCGACTTTCGTCTGAGAAGTTGCGTATAATTGACGGACAGTTAAGTAGCGAAACGACATGTCAAGCGACTGCTGTTATGTTCCGAAGACTAATGACATCTGACGACTCGGCATTTAAAACGACCGACCCTCGCATAAGAAGTTGCGTATAATCGGCGGACAGTTAAGCAGCGAAACGACATGTCAAGCGACTGCCTCGCATTTGATCGGCTATACAGACAATCGACGGATACCGGACAAAAAATAACCGCTTTATGTCTAATAGTTCACGGACGTCCGTCGGGCAGTTAAAATAAATAAAACGATACTTAAAACGACCGATTCGCGCCGTTTAACAAGCGAATGAGAGGTAAAAGTTCATGACAACTAAAAATATTCCGG
>JAITEJ010000069.1 GCA_031282095.1 Clostridiales bacterium | reverse complement strand
CAAGAAAATGGGGATTGTAAAATCCGGGAGCCGCGGTATGTCCTTCCGCAGGATTTAGATGAAAGTCATAGGAAGATTCGGAAAAATGTAAAGGCGGCGGGCGGCGTATATGCCGCTGGATTTAGGTGAAAGTTGTGAGAAGATTCAGGACGGTCGAATATATAAGAACACGGCGGACGAGGTTAAATTTCCCGTTATTTGAAGGGATAGCCGCTTCGGTTGCGGAGTCGGCTTTACCGATTAAATACGCCGTAAATTGTTATAATTTTACTTTCAGGGGCGGCGCATTAACCGCGGAACTCGGAGTGGACTGCGGAAGAGTGCCTGTGGGAGAGGGCGGCGACGTATCCCTGGAGCTGCCCGCTATGCCGTCCGAAGCCGGCGATTGGATTGAAAACGTACATATGTACTATCGATTCGACTACGAAACCGGTAAGCGCGACGACAGACTGGTCATAGTGGCGAACACCGGAGCGCCGATGTACGTAAAATATTTTCGTCCGAACATATCGGCGTTCGACTGGCTGCCGATATCTGACATATCGTTGGTCGGCAGGACGTGCAGCGTAAATTATAACTGTAACGGCCGCGATATTCTGTTGATATCGTCGCCGGAGGCGACGGCGATAATCGACGGCGATAACGGTCGGTATGTGCCGGATTGCCCGCATTTTACTTCGCTGACCAAGCACTGCGAACGCATTTACGGCAGTGTTCAGGGCAACAGACGGCAGGTTTGGTTTTCGGACGACTTCGATCCGACGAACTGGACGGTTTCCAACACGGAAGGCGGCTACCTGGATTTTAACGACGAGGGCGGCGCGGTTTTAAAGGTGGTCAGTTTTTTGAATTACCTTTTTATATTCCGCGAATACGAAATTCTGCGTTTGCGCGCGTTCGGGGATCAGAGCGAATTTTCCTTGACTAAGTTATTTGTGACGACTGGGCGGATATTCGGAGATACGATCGCGCTTGCCGGCGACCGCATCATGTTTGCGGCGGACGACGGCGTGTATGAGTTTAACGGAGAAAACGCGCGCAAGGTTTATAATGATCTGAACGCTTTTTTCAAGCCTTCGCAAAAACGGCCACTAGGCTGTTATTTACACGGAAAATACTACCTGGCGTGTTCGCTGACTTTTCCCGATCGGGATAAAACCGCATATTTGGACGAGGTAAACCGAACCTGTCTCACTAACGCGCTAGTGGAATTTGATCTTGACGGCGGCGCGTTCAGCATTCTGCGCGGAGTGGATTTTTATGACTTGACATCGGTCGGCGCCGAAAGGGATTCTCGGATATTTATGCTGTTCGGCAATGAACCTGCGCGTAAGATCGGCAATGTCGTAGGCTATTCCGCTTATTTTAATGAGCCGCTTGACGCGCTGTGGCAGAGTCCGGAAACCGATTTGGGATATCCGGGGCGCAAAAAAGTGATAAGGACGATATTTTTGAACACGGGCGCCGATCCGGTTACAGTGGGCGTTTGCCTGGACGGCGAACGGTACGAATATGAGGCGCGCGGCAAAAACTGCAAGATAAACGTGTGCCACGGCGGAGAGTCGGTTTCATTCTATTTCCGTGCGGCCGCGTATATGCGGGGTACGGAAATAAGCGCCTTTTCCGTAGCTTTCGATATTATATAGAACATTATATTATTAATAGGCGGAGTTTATATATGGAAATAAGAACGATAAAAGCCGATATTGAGGAAATATTCATGCGGCTTAAGAGGGTTGAAAAATTATTGAGCGAATTAGCCGCGGAGTACGGGTCGGATACGTCCGGCGTCGTTGATTGAACGCCGCGAAAAGATGTATTAAAGAAACGTGAACGGAGAGTTATATTATTTATGGAAACTGTGTGGGACGGCATTAAAAATGCCTTTAAGTCAAAAGCGAAACTGGAAGAGGAAAGACAGTCCAAACTTGCCGACGCCGCCGAAAAAGAAAAGGCGGTTACGAAAAGACTGAGAGAATTGGAAAAAGAGTATGAGGATAGCTTGCCGGAAAACGGAAAATCAAATTTAACGGAGTTTTTTCCCGAATCGCTCGGTCTTGCGAAGCTGGACGAAAACGGCAAAAGCGACGATGAAATAGAGTATACCGCCAAGGGCGAATACGAACTGAAAAAGCAATCCGACATGCTGACCGCAAGTAACGGTTATGCCGGAAAAATACAAAAACAGGAAGAGAAAAAGGCGGGGTTGTACGACGATTACCAAAGAAAGGCCGCCGAGATTGAAAACGCGTTTAAGGAAGCCGCCGAGAAGTCTAAGAACCGCGCGATGGATAGGGGCATAGCGCGCTCAAGCATCTTAGCCGCGGGTACGAAGGAACTGGCGCGGGAAAGAGACGCCGAGAGTTCGCTGAATTCCGCGGAATACGGTCTGAAGTCCGACTCCGTGAGCGCGGAAATAAACCGTCTGGAAGGGGCGCTCGACACCGCTCTGCAGTCGCTGGATCTGGATTATGCGTCCAAAATCGCCAAACGGATCTCCGCGCTGCAAAAAGAACGCGAAACGGCAAGGAATAACGCCGTCAAGTATAACAACACAGTGGGCGAAAAGGAAAACGACTATCTGACAAAACGCGCCGAAAATATGGAGGGATACCTTAGCGAACTCTCCGAAAACGACCTTAAAGAGCGCGCCGCGCTGACCGAGTATGAAAGCAAATACGGTTATGACGCGGCAAAGCAGCAAAACTACGCTTCACGCTTCGCCGCCGCGCGCGATTTTTATCTGTCGCTGTCCGACGATATTGCCGCCGACGCACTCGCCGCCAGTCCGGATATGAAGCATTATCTGGGTATATATTATCAGCCCTTGATGTCGCTATTGGAGAGGCGTACCTCTCAAACTAAGTCGAAAACGGTGTATTGATATGTGGGAGACAGTATTTGAAACGGCGGCGGCGAACGGTATTTGGGCGGTTATGTTTTTGGGATTGCTCGTGTATCAGTTGCGCGACAGCCGCGCGAGAGAGGCTAAATATCAAAAGACCATAGAATCCTTATCCCGCTCTTTGGAAAATGTCGGCGACGTCAAGGATGATATAAAAAAATTGGACGAAGGTTTAACGGCGTATGTATTCGATAAAGGCGGCGCCGCGGCTCCGGCGTCGAATCATGTTCAGGAAGCGTTTAATAAGAAAGAGGATTGAACACGCGTTTCACATCGGTCGGTGTAAACGACATGCGGAAATACGGCTTTGTTTACGTTAAGAACGGACTGCATGAGCGGAAAAACGCAGGTGTGGGGAGCGCGGCTTTGCCGGAGCGCGTAAAAGACTGCGGGAAAGAATATATCGGCGCCGAAACCCATAAAGAACACGACGGAAAACTTAATTTCAAGGCTTTAGTGCCTGGTTGTACCG
>JAITEJ010000200.1 GCA_031282095.1 Clostridiales bacterium | reverse complement strand
TTACAGTCCGCGCTGCGTACGGTAGACGCGTAGGCGCCGCGTTTGTCGAAATCCCGAAGCCTTACACACTTGACCGGGCAAGCCGGGCAGGTGTAAAGCTTGAACGTAAAGTCCGCGTTGCTTGCGGTAGACGCGTAGGCGCCGCGGTTGTCGAAATCCCGAAGCCTTACACACTTGACCGGGCAAGCAAGCAGGGGCGAACGGATGGGTTGAGAATAAGGTCTGCGTTGCTTACGGCGAACAAGCAAGCATTCCGGTTATCATAACGTATGAAAGTAAATAACTTTTAGGAGATACAATATATGAAGACGAGAATATCAAAAAGCAAAATTTTGGTTATAACGGCGGTGACGTTGTTACTTGCGGTGACGGCGGCATTTTTCGCCGCTTGCAACGACGATAAAACGCCGAGCGGGGAAGGCAAAATAGGCGGAAGAACGGTCGTACCCGAAATCGTTGCGGAAACGCAGATTGCCGCGGAAATGGCGACGGAAAAAGCGGATATTATAATCATGCCGACAAACGCCGCCGCGAATCTTTATAATCAAAGCCCGAAATATAAAATGGTGACGTCAATCACTATGGGCATATTGTATATCATAGGTAAAGGCGGCGAGACGGGCGAATTGACGTTGGACGCGTTAAAGGGCAAAAGATTGGCGAGCATAGGCGCGGGAAACGTGCCGCAAAAAGTTTTGGAAAAGGTGCTTACCGCAAAAGGGATAGCCTTTGACAGCGCGGCGGGAGAGGGATCGGCGGATACAAACGCCGTTAAAATCAGCTATGTCGCCAACGGTGCGGCGGTTAAGGCGGCTTTGGATGCCGGTCAGGCTGATTACGGACTGTTAGGCGAACCTGCCGCAACGCTATTTTCATCGGCATATCCATTGCGATTGAGTTTACAGGATCTTTGGAAAGAGATTTCCGGCAAGGACAGCTATCCGCAGGCGTCGCTTTTTATGAAAGCAAACTTAATCGAAAGCGATCCCGGCTTTGTGGCGGCGGTTGTGGAAGAGTTGCGCAACAGTTTAGATTGGGTGAATGAGAATAAAGCCGAAATAACGGCTATTCTTCAGTCTAAAGGAAGCGCGACGGCGTTCCCTCCCGAAAGTATAGCCCGTTGCAATCTGCAAATCAGCTATGCGGCGGATATAAAGGACGCGGTTAAAGAGTTCCTTTCCGCGGTAAACGGCGCGGATAAGGTTCCCGACGACGGTTTCTTCTATACTCCCGCCGCCGTAGTTCCCGCGCCTAAGGGCAGCGGCGATACGTTAAGATTCGCGTTTCCCGACGGCGCGCCCGCGCTTGCCGCCGCAAAGATTTTGAACGCTTACGGCGCCGCGGTATAACAATCATATTGAAATATTGAAAGACAACCCGGTTGGCACGAAGCGTCATTTCGAGTGAAATGTCATCGCCGCGGTTCCCGAAATATTCAAAGTACGCTGAAAGTTCGCATGGTTCGCGGATAAAAAATAAAATTCCGCGCCTAATACAAAAAACGGCGGATTAAGACGGACGGTTTGCGCCTATGCGTTGCGATGTTTAAAAGACACGGAAAGTTCGCGCGGTTTGCGGAAAAACGATGAAGCTCCGCGGCTGAATCAAAAACGGCGAATTGAGCGGACTATGCGTTGCGGTGTTCAAAATACGAGTAAAGCTTGCGCGGTTTGAGAATAAAACGATGAAGCTCCGCGGCTGAATCAAAAACGGCGAATCGAGTGGACTATGCGTTGCGGTGTTCAAAATACGAGTGAAGCTTGCGCGGTTTGAGAATAACATAATGAAGCGCTATGAATAAGACGAAAAACGGCGGATTAAAAAAGGTATTACGCACATTGGCAAACAATGTGCTTTTTCCGTTTATCGCTTTCGGACTGCTTATAGCCGTTTGGGCGATCGTAGCCGCCGCGGAAAAAAAGCCGATCATCTTTCCGGTTCCCGCCGCGATTTTCCGTGAGTTTTTTGAGCTGACGGCACAGAGCGCGTTTTATAAGGCGGCGGCGGGAACGCTTGGGCGCGCGTTGGAAAGCTACGCCTTGTCGTTTGCTTCCGCGCTCATATTCGCCTCGTTGGGGACGGCGTTTAGATCCGTTCACAAAATTTTAAGCCCCTTGGTAACCGTACTTCGCGCCGCTCCCACCATGGCGATAATCCTGCTTGCCGTGCTGTGGCTTAACGGCGCGCAATCTCCCGTGCTGATAGGATTTTTGATTTCTTTTCCGTTACTGTATTCGAGCGTTTATTCCGCGCTTTCAGCTACGGATAAGGACTTATTGGAAATGTCGGCGGCGTTCAAAATGCGGAAGAGAGACATATTTACAGGGATATATATGCCGTCCGTGCTGCCGTCCGTATTCGACGCGGTGAAAAGCACTGTTTCCTTAAATGTAAAGGTCGTCATAGCCGCGGAGGTAATGGCGTTAACCCGCGGCGGCATGGGTCTGGAGATGTATAAGAATAATTTGATTTTTAACATATCGGGGCTGTTGGCGTGGACGGCGGCGGCGGTGGTTTTAAGCTTTTTATTGGAACTTGCCGCGGCGGGATTGAAAAAGTTGACGCTTTCCGAAACGCTGAAGAGAAGGTTCTTCGCCGCGTCGATGCGTCTGACCGATAAACCGAAGGACGGAGCGCGCGCGGACGGCGTTTCGTCGGCGGAGCGCGGAGAAGCCGAAAAAATTACGGCGGTAAGCGGCGCGCCGTCTTGCGGATCAGAGAAAATATCTCCGCCCGAATTCGGAGTAACATTGAAGAATATAACTAAAGCGTACGGCGATTTGCGGGTATTCGACGGTTTTTCCTTTACGTTCGGAGCGGGAGTAACCTGCGTTTTAGGTGCTTCGGGAAGCGGTAAGACCACTCTTTTAAACATAATTTCCGGCGTTACGAGCTATGAGGGAGAAAATAACGTAAAAGAAGGCGACTTTTCTTATATATTTCAGAACGACAGGTTAATAAATAACATAACGGTGTATAAAAATCTCGATTTGATATTACGTACAAAGGTCAGAAGCCGTACGGAACGCCGCCGGCGCATTTATGAGGCGCTGAAATTGGTGGAGCTTGAGGAATACGCGGGCAAACTGCCCTCCGAATTGTCAGGCGGGCAAGGACAGCGGATAGCAATGGCGCGCGCATTCATCTATCCCGCGCCCGTATTGTTGATGGACGAGCCGTTTAAAGCCTTGGACATAGCCCTGAAAGAAAGGCTTGCCTCTGTGTTTCTGAGACTTTTCGGCGACGCGTCGCGCGTGGTCGTATTCGTCACGCACGATATCTTTGAGGCGATTAAGCTTGCGGACAGAGCCGTGGTTTTAGGCGGCGCGCCCGCAAAAATCCTCTTTGAAACAAAAATCGACACGCCTAAGCCCGAACGCCGCGCTTTCGCCGCCGGCATGGAACAGATTAAGGCCGCCCTTTACGGAGCGCTGACAGAAGAATAAGAAAAAAATACATATGTAGTGATTATAGTTTAACTGTCCGAACATTTGATTTGCTCTGATAATAAAGACCGGTATAGACTACGGATCCATGTATTACGGACTATTTTGTTTCATCATCACTATAATTAATGGGAATATATCAAGAAAGATTTCTCCCGCGCACAATTAAAAATCTGTGATCCGCGGCAATAACACAAAACAGCGCATGCCCTTCAATAGCCGGTATTCCACAACGATATTGTGCCGAATTATTTTATTTTTTGAATTACTTGAAATAAAACGTACGAATTTCAGGCTTTTGTCCCGCACACAAATAAAAAGTCGGCAGGTTTAATAAGATATAGCATTTATGAATTTTTTCCGCACGCAAATAAAAAGTCGGCGGGGTTTGATAAGATATGGCATTTCAGGAAGTTTTCCCGCACGTAAATGAAACATCTGCGGAATTTAATAAGATATTTGCGTTTCAAGCGTTTTTTCGGTATACAAATAAAACGTCGGCGGGGTTTGATAAGATATGGCATTTCAGGCGTTTATCCCGCACACAAATAAAAAGTCGGCGGGGTTTGATAAGGCATACAGCACATTTCGGGAAACCGTGTACAATTAAAAATCGGCGGCGTAAATGCGGCAGATATGCATTTCCGCTCCGTTGTTACAGTCTAGGCTAATTTCCGTTTCCGCCCATTTAACGCACCGATTCAATTGATAAAGCCTGAAATCGCAATATGTATTTGAGAAAATGAAGTAATTTTTGGCAAGGTTTTCGCGCAAAACCTCCCGCAAGCGTTCAAACAGCAAAAGCGCGGATTCGGGGCAGGCGGGATCCGCCAATATCAGTCCTATTTCGGCGTCAAAGCGCGTGCCGCCCAACGATTCCAACAGTTCGGCGCGCGTACGTTCCAACAGTAAGAATTGAGCGTAAGCGCGAAAGTCCTCGCCCACCAAGGCTTTAAGTTTGGCGTCGTAGCCGCGAGAAATGATTTTGTCCATAGGGCGGTTTTTGGCGTCAATTACGTCTATATCCGCAAAAATTATGCCCTTGAACACGCCGTCGGATTCCGCTACCTCGCAGTAATTATTAGAGGACAGCACGCGGTGAAATTCACGGTTCAGCAGCAATTCGCGAATGTCGTCCTTGCGCGCAAGCGACGAAAGATGCCAAAAACCCGAAAGCAACTCAAGCGCGGCGGTTTTGTCGCGCTTGTCATAGGGTCTGAACAGCATGCCCGCATTATTCTCCGAAAAATCAAAATCCATGTTTCGCCGCCTTTATTTCGGAATTACGGATTGAGCGGATCGTCTCCGCAATTATCGGCGCTTCCGTCG
>JAITEJ010000197.1 GCA_031282095.1 Clostridiales bacterium | reverse complement strand
TATCTGATAACCGCTTATTATTTATACATTAATAATTATATCCAATCATAACGAAAAAGTAAAACGAATATTAATGGTGTATATAATATTAGTCGAGGCGTACGCGTTTAAGTGAATTTGATTTTTACGGCTATTTTAACCGTGTCCGTCGCGGTAATGCTTTTTACCGATCCCGACGTAACAATGTCGGCGATGCTTGCCGGCGGCTCAGGCGCCGTAAGTCTGTCGTTTAAGCTACTCACCGTATACGCCGTGTGGTTATCTGTGCTTAAGATTGTCGAACGGTTAGAATTGGACAAAAAGATGGCGAGGCTTTTCGCTCCGATAATAGACAGACTTTTTAAAGGTGAAAGCGCCGACGCAAAAGCCTGTATAACCGTAAACCTTGCGTCTAATATGCTCGGCATGGGCGGCGCGGCGACCCCCGCCGGAATTAAGGCGATGAGGCTTATGGAAAACGGCGGCGAAACCGCCACGGACAATATGCTGCTTCTGTTGGTGCTGAACGCCACCTCCGTGCAAATTATCCCCGCCACGGTGATAGCCCTGCGTTCGGCGGCGGGCAGTATTGCCGCCGGAAATATTATTTTGCCGTCGCTCATCTCTACGGCATGCTCCACGCTTATCGGCGCGGCGCTCGTAAGGTTGGCGCGGCGTTTTTTTAATTTCTCGGTCAAAAAAAAGGGAAAAGGCAAAACTAACGGTAACGCGGCTTAATGTGACGGAATCTGATTTTAAACGTTCGTTTTGTCCAAGCGTACTTTCATATGAGCATTTATATACTTCCCGCGTTTATATTCATACTTTTGGGATTATCCGTTATAAAACAGGTAAAGGTTTACGATTGCTTTGTGGACGGAGCAAAAGAAGCGTTGAAGTTAATCGGAACGGTGTTCCCTTATATAGCCGCCGTATCCATAGCGATAGAACTGTTTAAAGTAAGCGGCTTGAGCGTTTTTTTTTCCGGGCTTCTCGCCGTTCCGCTGTCCTATGCGGGAATTCCCGCCGAAATAGCCGAATTGTTGCTGTTGGTGCCGGTGAGCGGCAACGGCGCCATCGCGCTTTTGGAAGATATTTTTACGCGGTACGGCGCCGACAGTTACATAGGCAGGTGCGCCGCCGCCGTGGTCGGGAGCAGCGAAACCGTCTTTTACATATCGGCGGTTTATTTTTCCGGCACGAACGTTAAAAAATTGCGATATGCAATTCCGGTAGCGCTGTTTTCCTCGTTTTGCGGCGCGGTCATAGCCTGTTGGTTGTGCAGATTCATTTAAAACGGATAATTTTCGGATGCTTGCGGTTTCACGAGCCGCAACTCATCGAACTTAATAAAAAAACGCATTTTCGGAGGACCTTTCGATTCGTACGCGCTGCTTTAATTCCCCAAACGGGTTTAACGGAAATACGCGCGAGGAAAAGCTTTCGAAGCGTCTTTTTTGAACACGACGGCACATTATCAGCAGTAATTATTAATATAAAGCGTCCTTTGGGCAATGAAAGCTTCCGTTTTACCTTTTACGGAACAGCGCGGGGTTTCTTTCCGTCATAAATTTATCCGCCAAGCTTTGCAGCTCTGCGAGATGCCTATCAGACAGCGCGGGAATATCCGCGGTCGGGCAAGGAATTCCCGCATCCGCATACTTCTGTTCCCCCATTTTATGGAAGCCGAGAATTTCAAAAGCCGTTACATCCTCGGGCAATGAATTTATCACGCTTTTTATGCTTTCCGCATCGTCGTTTACTCCGGGAACCGCCACGTACCGAACGGTGACTGCCGCGCCCGTTTTTAAGCAAACGTCGAGAAAACGGTATACCGCCCGTCGTTCTATGCCCGTTTTGTCGCGGTACAGTGCGTCCGTGGGCATTTTTATGTCTAAAAGCACCGCGTTCGTATAGGACAAAAGACGCCGTACATCGGAATTCAAAACGGAACCCGCGGTGTCCAAAGTCATGTTTATGCCCTTGTCCCGCAACATTTCGGCAAGCGGGAGTAACGCTGCGGCTTGCAGGCAAGGTTCGCCGCCGGAAAAGGTTACGCCGCCCTTATCGCCGTAGTATGGACGGAAACGCAGTATTTTCCGAAAAATCTCCTCGACGGAGTATGACGCGCCGCCGTCCGTACTTATAGAATCGTAATTATGGCAATAAAAACAGCGGGCGGGACAGCCTTGCATGAACAGCACCGTGCGCAAGCCCTCACCGTCCAACGCGGCAAGGCTTTCTACGGAATGTAATCGCAACAGCCCCGGCTCTTTTTCAATTTTTTGTGTTTCCGACAGGTTTTTTCCCGGCATTTCAGTTTTCCGCGTATTTTTACGTTTTCTACGGAGTACAATCGCAACAAATCCGATCTTTTTCCGTTTTTTATGTTTCAGGCAACAACTTTCCGGCGCTTAAGTTTATTCGCGCATATTGTATGCCCCCCGTTTTTTTGTATAAAGCACGCGCGGCGGATCCGTTTTTTTGTGTTTCCGACAGATTTTTCCGTGTTGTTCAGTTGTTTTTCGCGTTTTTACAACTTTTCGTGAAAAGTGCGCGCGATAACCTCCAACTGATGTCCGCGGCTCAAACGGGTGAAATTCACGGCATATCCGCTGACTCTTATGGTCAGAGTCGGGTAGTTTTCTGGGTGTTCCATTGCGTCTATCAGCTTTTCACGGGTCAGGACGTTGACGTTGAGGTGGTGCGCCCCTTGCGAAAAGTAACCGTGCAGTAAATTGACCAAATTATCCACACGCGTTTTTTCATTTTTGCCTAATGTATGAGGTGTGACTGAAAAAGTATTGCTTATTCCGTCGCGGCAGCATTCGTACGGTATTTTCGCCACGCTGTTCAAGCTTGCCGCAGCTCCGCTCAAGTCGCGGTCGTGCATGGGATTCGCTCCCGGCGCAAAAGGCGCGCCCTTTATCCTTCCGTCGGGAGTCGCTCCCGTTTTTGAACCGTAAACGACGTTAGACGTTATCGTTAATATACTTAAAGTATGCTTTGCGCCGCGATAGGCGGGATGCTTTTTCAGTTTTTCCGAGAAGCCTTCCGCGATCTCGCGCGCGATCGAATCCGCGCGGTCGTCGTCGTTGCCGTACGCCGGATAGTTTCCTTTAACCTCAAAAGAGGAAATCAGCCCGTTCGCGCCGAATACCGGCGTAACCTCGGCGTATTTAATCGCGCTTAAGCTGTCCGCTACGACGCTGAGTCCGGCTATGCCGAACGCCATCAGCCGCTCCGGGTTGCTGTCGTGCAGGGACATCATAAGCCGCTCATAGGCATATTTGTCGTGCATGTAGTGGATTATATTCATGGTGTCCACATACAGCTTGGCAAGCCATTCCGCGTAAAAATCGAGGCGTTTGACGACGTCGCCGTAGTCCAAACGTTTCGACGGCACGGGCGCGGAGGACGGCGCGATTTTCAGACCGCTTATTTCGTCCCTCCCGCCGTTAAGCGCAAGCAGCAGCAGCTTGGGGAGGTTGCAGCGCGCGCCGAAATATTGCATTTGTTTACCCGTTTTCATCGCGCTGACGCAACAGGCTATAGCGTAGTCGTCTCCGAATTCCGGACGCATTATATCGTCATTCTCGTACTGAATGCTGCCGGTATCTATGCTGACCTTAGCGGCGAAGCGCTTGTAGGCGGCGGGCAGCTTTTCGGAGTAGAGTACGGTTATGTTCGGCTCGCTTGAGGGCTTAAGATTGTAAAGCGTATTAAGCACTCTGTACGAGGTTTTCGTCACTAAATGCCGTCCGTCCAAAGCGACGCCCCCCTCCGCCATGGTCACCCAGTTGGGGTCGCCCGCGAAAAGGTCGTTATATTCGTTAGTGCGCAGATGTCTGACGGCGCGGAGTTTTATCGTGAGGTCGTCTATCAGTTCCTGCGCTCCCTCCTCGGTAAGCACGCCCTCCTTTATGTCGCGTTCAAAATAGACGTCAAGGAAAGCGCTGATGCGTCCTATACTGTTCGCCGCGCCGTTCTGCTCCTTAACCGCGCCGAGATAGCCGAAATACAGCCACTGCACCGCCTCGCGCGCCGTGGACGCGGGGACGGATATGTCGAAGCCGTAGTTGCGTCCGAGCGTTTTCAGCTGCTCCATGAATTCTATCTGCTTGCTGATTTCCTCCGCGAGACGAATGTCGTCCTCGGTCAGTTCCCCGTCGTACAGAGCCGCTTTATCGCGTTTTTTAGCCGCGATAAGCAAATCCATGCCGTAGAGAGCGATGCGGCGGTAGTCGCCTATTATGCGTCCGCGTCCGTACGCGTCGGGAAGCCCGGTTATAAGACCGGCGTGGCGCACCGCTTTCATCTCGTCGCTGTACGCCCGGAAAACGCCGTCATTATGCGTCGTACGGTATTTAAAGGATTCCTTAACCGAGTCGTCCAGTTTGTAGCCGTATTGACGGCAGGCGGTTTCCGCCATTCTGATGCCGCCGAAAGGATTTACTCCGCGCATCAGCGGCTTTTCGGTTTGCAATCCGAAAATCAGTTCGTCGTCCTCCTTTATGTAGCCGTTTTTGTAAGACAGTATGGAGGATACGTGCACCGTATCTATATCCAACACGCCCCCTTTTGCGGCTTCCAGTTTCAAATATCCCTCGAACGCGTCGAGCGTACGCAAAGTACGCGCGGTAGGCGGCTTCAGAAACTCCTCTCCGCCGTCATAGGGCGTCGCGTTGTTCATGATAAAATCGCGCACGTCTATATTTACGCACCAGTCGCCTTCCTTAAAGCCCCGCCATTCGCGGACGAAATCGTCTTTCATATATACACAAATCTCCCGTTAAACCGTAAATGGTTTTTTGAGGTTCGGGGCATATGCCCCGGCGCAAAGCGCGGGTTGCAGCGGCTGACAACGCGTTGGTGCTCGATTTGCCTCTTATGCGTACGTCTCCGGCGCAAAGCGCGGGTTACAACGAAAGAAAATCGCGAATCGGGTAAATATGCGAATCGTACGCCTCCGGCGCAAAGCGCGGGTTGCAACTTTCCGACGACGGCATACCCGAAGCACTTAACGAGCGTATGCATCCACACAAAGTGCGGGTTGCAGCGGCAGAAGTTATTCGCACATATTGAACGCACTGTCGTAATATGTCTCAGGCGCAGAGAGCGAACTGCAGTAAATGAACCGAACAACGATATAGCTTGCATGGTTAAACCACGAGGATGTTGCGGTTACCTTTAACATATCGTCATTCTCTCATTTCGTTAAGCTGCGGTAAATCGAACGGTATCCCGTGACGGAACTTCCCGAAAAAGCAAAGCCGTGCCTTCCGGAAAAAAATAAAAGCGTTTCCGTTAATTTCCAAAAAACGCCCGAACCCGGCGGCAAACGCTTTTACGGCGGCAAAGAGG
>JAITEJ010000115.1 GCA_031282095.1 Clostridiales bacterium | reverse complement strand
GCTGACGCCGTCTAAGAAGAACTCGCCCTCCCCTATTATTGTTATGTACACGCCTTCCGTGAAAGTTATCAGGAAATTGGCGCTGGTTAAAGTGCCTATAGTTATCAGCCCGTCGACGTCCGCCGCAAGATTGCCGCTGAATTCCCTTTTGTCCGACATGGAAGAAGGATAGCCCGTATAGTAATAGTTTATCTCATCCGCGGAGTCTTCTTTCATCCACTGCCCCGAATAGGGAATGACGGTAACGAGTCTTTGCTTAATCTCGAATCCGATACCCGCACCAAAGTCGTCGGAATCGTAATCAAATTCGGGTTTATAATTCGGGTTTACCACGGAGCAAGTAAGAAAACCCGTATATTCGTAAAAACCCACACTTTCGCCGCTCCGGCGGGAAAAACTGACCGCGGAAATAACAGACGCGCCGTCGTTTCCCACTAAGTCCTCGGCGTTCACCGCGTAGCCTATCGCCGGGTCGCTGTCGCCGTACACCTTAGCGGCGGACAGCGGTTTTACGCGCAAGGTTTTCTTATCAATCTTCAGTTTAAGGTCAACGCCGAGGGAAATCTCATAGTTAGACGCAACGACGCCCTCGTCCGGAATTATTTCGCTTATTTTGACGGGATAAGTGCCGGCGTTCACTCCGTCATGTGCAAAATAAACCTTCAACGTTTCTGAAAAATTGCCGATCTCCGCGCCGTACACCTTGAAGAACTCCCCACCATCGTACAACACCGGCGGAGCAAAACCGTCGTATATGAAATCTAACTCGAAATTATCCTTATTCAGCGCGTTGCTGTCGGAGGAATCCGCGGTTATATCTATCCTAGCCTTCGAAATGACATATTCGGCGCCGACAAACTCTACGTAATAGTTTTGTAAGAACATATCCCCCGACTCCCGAACATAAATTCTGTAATCGGGCGCTTGAGTTATGTGATAAGTGCCGGCGTTTTTGGCGGAGCCCTCCGCAATGATCAGTCGTCCTCCGACGATTACGGACGTAGGCGTTTCGGAACACGTTATGTTTCCGTCGCTACCGACGGAAACTTCTCCCAGCGCGGAAACCGTGGAGCCGTCGTAAGTCCGCGACACAGGTCTTGCCGTAACCGTTATCCGCGCCTGCGAGATGGTAAACAGCGCTGATTTTGCCTCGGCGATATATATCGGGTTTTCCGCACATTTCGCCTCGACGAAATATATGCCGGCGTCTTTCGGCGCTTCTGGCAGTACCCCCCCTTTCGAATAATTGCCGGGCATACCCATTACACCGTAATAAGAAAGCCTCAAAATATCCGATGAACCGAGATCAATGGAAGGGGTCGCCGCAGCCGTACGCTTTTCTCCGTTATAAACGACGTTTAAATCGCTTAAAACGATATTAAAAAGCCGTTTTGCACGAAAGTCAAAGAGAACCTTGCCGTTTCGATCGCTATTATTTTCCCACTGAAACGGCGGAGTGTTGCGGTTGTTAACGTCGCCGTCATCTATGGCGACATTGAGCGTAAAGCTGTTGCCGCTTAACGTCTCAAGAGACACTAAAGATCCTTTTTCTTTATAATAACCGTAAACGGCGTAGCCGAAGTGCGGCGTCACCGTAATCGCAGCGATTTCGCCGCGCATGAACTCGCAGTAATATATCAATTTTCCGTCCGAATATTCTTCTTTAATTTCGACGCGTCTGCCCAAAGCAACTTCCGCTATTAAAGGCTGTCCGATCCATTGATCCACCGCAATTTCTACCCGATAGACATTGGGGTCTATAAGGATGTTGTAAGTCGTTACAGCGGACTCATTGCCCGCCTGATCGACCGACCAAATGCTTAACGGAAATAATCCCGCCGTCGTAAAGGAATTCGGAGCGCTGCTTAATTTAAAATCTATTACGCCGGATGTCCTGTCTACATCTTCAAGCGGTATGGAATAATATCCTCCCATCGCTTTGGGAAGTACGCTGTAACACAACTTCCCTCCTTCTCCCATATGTTCGTCGTCAAAGCCTTCGATTTGTATTTTTTTCAGTACCCACTTATTTTTAACGGGAACACCGTTCGCATCGGTTTCGTAATCCACCGCCGTCAACCATTGCACAATGCCGGAGTTATTTTTATAATCCTCGAACATATACGTGGTAACCGCGTGCGGAGCATTTCTGTCAATTTTAAACTGCATCCGCTTACCATCTTTGTCTGCGACGCCTGCTTGCATGTGCGCCCCGTTTTCCACTGAGAAATACAACTCGGCGTTATATTCCTCGTAGACTCCGGACGAGTTTTTACTTTCCGCCAAGGTCAAGGTAAACGTCATTTTCGCGCCGCTTCCTTCCGGCACAATGTAATAGCCGTGAGAATCCTTCTTGATTGTTGAATCATTCGGAACAAGCTCCGTCTTCTCAATTCCGTCCCTTTCGGTGCTGTAAAATACCTTGACGCCGCTTCTGGACGGCTCTATACTCAGGGTAATCCTTACCATGTCGCCCGTCCACGAGCCGTATTCGTAAGAGCCTATATAACTGTTCGTGCTGTTATACCTCGCGGAGCTTGCGACGGTTCCCGAAGGAGGGGCGCAATCAATCTTAAAAATGAAATAGTGAACGCCGCTTACATTGCCCGTATAATCGATGGCGTCCGTCGCTACGGTTACGTAGCCGTTCCAAGAAGCGTCGAAAGTCTCGTCTTTCCTCATCAAGTCAGCCACTGTGGACGTGCGAAATTCCGTCCTGTCCGGCGCTGGATCGTAATACCAATAAAGTCCTTTGTAGACATTATATCTGAAAACGGTGCTTTTTCCCTCGCCGCCGTTGAAAGTAAACTGAATATTCTTGCTGTTTTGCCACGAAATTCCTTCCAAAAGCCCGTCTAAAGCGTTTTTCGCCGAGGTAGAGTCGGTATATTCTGTCGTTCCTATTGTGGTTATATTACCATTTTTGTCCGCGACGAGGGGTCCTACCAACGTGCCGGCGGCATCCGCGCCGTTAAGCTTAAGCGAATTATACTGAACCGGCATTTGCTGAAGGATGTTTGTGACCTTAATGCTTATATTGCCGGATGTTCCGCCCATATCCGTCATTCTGACGCGTTGCAGTCCGTAGTTGCTGTAAACAGTTATTTTAAAGCTCACGCTGCCTATCCTGTTTTCGTCGCCATCCAACAATGTGTGAGACACATATTCGATTCTACAAACTATTTTGCCCGATGAATCTTTTAACTGTATCGGATTTTCATTGAGCGCGACAAGCCCTTTATTCGTGATCTGAATTTTTTCCGTAGCGCCGCCGGCGACGCTGCCCGCTTGAAACTCCACCTCTCTCAACCCTACGGCATTGTTGTATTTTTCATCATACTGTTCGGCTATCGTGAATTGATCGAAAGTAATCGCTTTATTGCGGTATGCATAAAAATTAAAATTTTTCTTGTCTACGTCGAATTCATCAAGTTTGACGTTGGTTGCAGGTTCGTACTTCGTCGTTTCAGACAACTCCTCGATAAGCTGTTCGAGTCGCTGCGTGCTGCTACTGAAAAAGTCTGTGACCTCGGGAGCGGCATTGTCTCCGATACCCATGTAAAGCTTCGGCACAAATAAGGTGCTTATGCTGCCGCTTGAGCTTCCGACCGCTTTGAATACCACATATAAAAATCTCGTTTTCGCGGGAATTAAAGTCGATTCTGTCTGGCTGCCCAAAGTCATTGCGGTTCCGTCTGCGGATGCGGATGCCAACGGTGCCTGCATTTGAGCACTCACCAAATCCATCATTGTCTGACGAGCCTCTTTCGTCGCGTTGACATTATCGAATCCGCCGGGCGTCAAGTCGGTCGGCGACGCTATGATATAACCTGTTCTGTCAATCATACCGACGCCCGAAATACTTACCGTAATGTAAATGTACGTTCTGCCGGTGTCTATCTGACGTTCTAACAGACCGTCCTCGGATTTTATGGGGATCTTGTACGCGCCTATAAATTCTTTGCCGGATGCGTTCGCCGGGTCGCCGGGCTGTAGTCCTAATCCCAAATCAAACGGTCCGGCAGGCGCCGCATCCGATTCAAAAGAAAGGCGCATTCCGAGCGAATCCTGATAACTGTTGGTTCGTCCGGCGGCCTGACCGGTGGTGTCCGTCCATACATCCCAAGGCTTTTCCGACATTTCAAACCAATTTGTGTAGAAGTCGAAATCCCGCATCTTTCGACTGTTTATTTTTGCCACGTCCGTGAGAGATGAGAGCGCCTTAACAGCCGGGTCTTCGTCGGCGGCGGCGGCAATCCCCGCCGAGCCGTCCGCTCCGATAAAAGCAAACGCGCAGGCGGCGATTAAAAAAACCGCTGCCGCCGCAATCAAAAGCTTTGTCAAATTTCTCTTAAGAGCCGATATTTTCATAACTCATCCCTTTTTCCCGGCGCGCGGATTTGCCTCCGCGCGCCGGCGTTTGTTTGTTGTGTCGCTTCCCCGGCAAGTAAACCGGACGGCGCGGAACACGGCATAAACCGTTTTCCCCGCCTGAAAAAACTTGTTCTTTGATGTCAATACCCGACGCCGTCACGCGTCAGGCAAGCCGGAGTTCCTTATCGACCGCTCCGTTCGCCCCGCCGTCACGCGTCAGGCAAGCCGGAGCTTTTTATCTACCGCTCCGTTCGCCCCGCCGTCACGCGTCAAGCAAGCCGGAGATTCTTATCGACCGCTCCGTTCGCTCCGCGGCGTATAAACCGCTTTTACGCGTCAAGCAAGTCGGAATTCTCGGTTATCAATTGCTCCTCGAACGCCATCTTGCCGCGTCTGTTGAACACTATCATCAGCACGACGCATATCAGCACAATCAGCAGCACGCCGCCGCCCACCGCGAGCCACACCCACATCGGGGTTTCCGTCGTGATAAAGGCGTATGTACCTAATTCATCGGCGTTAAACACCGCATAGCCGTTTTCTATCCTCGCGCGCACCGCCGAATAGGTTCCGTCGTCGTTTATCTTGACGATCTGCATTTTGCTTGCGTCCACGCCGGAGGACAATGCCATGCGCACTTGCGCCGTTCCTCCTCCGCTTTGGTCGGGCAGAGCCAAACGTACCTGAACGGTGCCGTTTATGCGCTGTTTCTCCCTGACGCCCGCCGAGTTGATTACGGTGTAATTAATCTCGACAAAGGCGACCAGCTTATTGCCTCTGCCGATCGCGCTCTCCGCCGCGCGCCATTTCACAATGTCCGCGGGATCCGCGTCCTTATCGTTGAGTACGCCGCCAAATATGGTTTTCGTGAAAATTTCGGCGGTACTGTCGATCATCGTATCGTTGGGCGACGTTATAACAATGCTGCTGTCCTCGGACACTACCTCGCTTTTGCCGATCACCAACACTCCCGTACCGTTTGAAACCGTGTAGTTTGTGTCGGACGCTAAAATCTTAAAGTCATAGGAACCCGCTTTCGCCGGAATCACGCCCACGGCGTATTCTTCACCGGTTTCGCGGCTCTTATAAACGACGTAGGTGCTTACAAGCGCGTCCGCGCCGTTCAAAAGGGTATACTTAACGCCGTTGCCGCGCCCCTCGATATAGCTTCTCGTTTCCACTTTCGCCTCGACCGTTATAGGCATTATCTTAATCGCCATACGCGACGTATGATTGGTCATGTAGTTGTCGTTCGCGGAGGCGGCGTAATACGCCTCGTAATAATAAGTTCCCGCGTTTACGACGTC
>JAITEJ010000109.1 GCA_031282095.1 Clostridiales bacterium | reverse complement strand
GTTATAAGGCATGGTTTAGAGAGGCGTTTAAGGCTTCTGAAATTGGATGATAACAACTTGAGAGGACAATGTTTAACATGCCGGATACGAACGGCGTAAGCTGTTATAAGGCACGGTTTAGAGAGGCGTTTAAGGCTTCTGAAGTCGGATTACGATAATTTGAGAGATGTGTTCGGCGTGCCGAAGCATGAACGACAGAGTTTCTTTGCCGCGCGCTCAGTCTTTTAACGACCTTGGGGGCGCGGCTTTTTAAAACCGCGTTAACTTTGAAAGAAATAAAAGGCGGAGTAAGGATTATATGAAAAGAGCGGCGGGAGTTTTGGTCAACGTATCGTCCTTTCCGGGCGAGTTCGGTGTAGGCGGCTTTTCAAAAGAGGGGGCGGCGGTAATTACCGTATTGGAGGAGTGCGGATTTAAATGGTGGCAGGTTCTGCCGATTACCACGATAGGCGCGGGCAATTCACCCTACTCGGGAGTGAGCGCCTTTGCCGGTAATTATCTGTATATAAATCCGTACACGCTTTTGTCCGACGGTCTTATCACGAACGATGAACTGTCCCGCGCCCGTTACGGCGGACAACCGTATCAAGCGGACTACGAATTTGCCAAACGGGCGATAAGAGGCGTGCTTGATGCGGCCTATTCGCGCGCACGGGACGGCTTAAAAGACGAGATCGCGGCGTTTGCGGACGAAAACGCCGCGTGGTTGGACGATTACGCGGCGTATATGACCGCTACGGAATTATTCGGCGGCGACCGGCGCAATTGGGACGTCGGGCTTAAACGCCACGATGAAGAAGCCGTTGCGGCATTTGTCGCCTCTAACCGAGATCGTTATGGTTTTTATCTTTTTGAGCAGTATGAATTCTTCCGTCAATGGAAAAAATTAAAGGATTACGCGAACGAGCGCGGTATAAAAATCTTGGGCGACCTGCCTTTTTACGTTGCCGCCGACAGCGCGGACGTTTGGGGCAATCAATCGCTTTTCAAGCTTTCCGCGGATGGTTCGGTCGATGAAACGGCCGGGGTTCCGCCCGATTATTTCGCTGAGGATGGTCAGCTTTGGGGCAATCCCGTGTTCGATTTTGATAAGATGGCTGAGGACGGCTTTAAGTGGTGGCGTCGTCGCATCACGCATAATTTAAAGCTTTATGACGGACTCAGATTGGATCATTTCCGCGCTTTTGCCGAATATTATTCCGTTCCGATACCGAAAAGCGGAGAAAAACCCTCCGCCCGCGACGGCTTTTGGAACGACGGTCCCGGAATGAAGCTGTTGTCCTTGGTCAAAAGCGATAATCCGAACGCGTTTTTGATAGCCGAGGATTTAGGCGTTATCGACGAAAAGGTGTCGGAGCTGGTCAAAGCGTCGGGTTTTCCTTCCATGAAGGTGCTGCAATTCGCGTTTGAAAGCTTCGACAGCATACATTTACCTCATAAATTCGACAAAAATACGGTTGCGTATACGGGGACGCACGACAACAACACTACGCTTGGCTGGCTGTATGACGCGAAGCCGGATGTTCGCGATTACGCCTTTCGGTATGTCGGCTACGACGGAAAGGCGTGGGGCGCCGGCGGCAGAGATTGTCCGTCTACACGCGCCTTAATCCGCGCGCTCATCTCTTCCGTCGCGGATTTGGCGGTTATTCCCATTCAGGATTTAGCGGGGTACGGCGGTGACACGCGTATGAACGTCCCCGGAATCCCGGAAGGAAATTGGCGTTTCAGAGTGCATTACGATATGCTCGGTGAAATCGACCGCGCTTATTTTTTAGGACTGAATAACCTCTACGGAAGGAATATAAAGTAAAAACGCGGTGGACGATGCATGATTTGAATCCGGCGGGTTGCGGTTGAGCTATGAAGGCAATGGTATTTCCGACTCTCGTTTTAATGCGGCTTCAGCGGATGTTTCTGCGGCGCAATGAAAGCGAGGGTTTCGGCATTGCTTCAACGTGACTTCAACGGAGTTCGCCGCATAGCTTAAATTAGGCGGACCGCGGCGGTGGGATAAAGGCGAGTGTGCGTGGCTGCTGTTTCAACGTGACTTCAACGGAGTTCGCCGCATAGCTTAAATTAGGCGGACCGCGGCGGTGGGGTAAAGCGGTTAATGCGATAAAAATATGAGTGCGTTTACGGCTCATTTCTTAGTGCGGTTCTAAGCGGCGGTTTCACCGTAACATAACGGATAAACAGATGATCATATTCGTATTTAAAGATATTGATAAGCAAACGGTTTCCGGCGATGAAATAATCAAACAGTGTTTTTTTTTATTTACCCGAATGTCCTCATATATGAACATATGTGAAAACGATGACGGCGGGATAATCATGCGCATATGCGGAAGCGTTGCAAACCTGCGTTACGCCGGCGGTGCATATGAGAATATGTCTGAGAGGGACATATGCGGATATGCGAATACGGACAAGAGTGAATGCGGCAGTATCGGGCGGTTCTCGCCGTACGGCGATACGGAAAAAGAAATAAAATCGGGGAACGGTTCGGAAAGCACATCCGTTGACGCCGATATTACACTTGGTTTTGACGCGCCGCGAATAACGCGCGACGACAATCCTACGCTGAAGAACCGCGCGGAAAAAGAAGTCGGTGTGGGAAACAATCCGCAAATTCCGCTTATTGCTTATGACAGTTCGTTTATTGACGCCGATATTACACTTGGCTTTAACGCGCCGCGAATAACGCGCGACGGCAAGCCGATATTCGAGAACTGCGGCGTACACTTTTCGCTGTCACACTCCGGAGCGGTCGCTGTTGTGGCGATGGGTTATCGTCCGTGCGGAGTGGACGTGGAACGAATACGCGCAATAAAACGCGATAATTTCAAGTTTATGGGAACGTTTGAAAACGACACCGATTTTTTCCGCGAATGGGTGAAAAGAGAAGCGCGCGTCAAATACACCGGCGCGGGGCTGTCCGCCCTGCGAACCGCTACGCTCGAACCGCCCGGTACGCGTACGGTACTGCTTCCTTGCTACAAAGGCTATGCGCTTGCGCTTTGTATGTGAAGTATAGTGGTTATAGTTTACGATAGTCCGAATATTTGCTCTGATAATAAAGAACGGTATAGACTATGTGCTATGGACTGTTTTGTTTCATAATCACCATAATTCTGTTTGAGAAAAGTAAGGAAAGTTGGTTTTATCAATATAACTGAATGAAAGGAATAACCCGAACGATAGTGAGCCGTTCGGGTTGTTTTTTTGCGTATGGTTTTTGGGTTTGCGGGCAAAGCTTTTTTAATGTCGGCGTATAGTTTGATTTAGAGCGCGTTTACACTATTAAAATTTAATAAAGAGATGTATATTTCAAACTGCGGTAATTTTTCGGCAAACGGTTTTTAAATATGATTTCTCACGCTGTTATATGGTCAACCGCTTTTGGCATAAGTAAGCGAGGCTATTATATTTTTTCATTATCCTTACTTCGGGTTTATTATCATGCTGTTTGTATCGTTTCTACTTTTCGAATTTTCACCGTTTACACTTAAATCTTTTCATACGGCAATACGACCAACCGCTTGGAACATAAGCGAGCGAGGTAGTTATACTTTTTTAGCTGTTCTCACATAGTTGTTTATCATGCCGTTTGTATCGTTTCTACTTTTCGGATTTTCACCGTTTACACTTAAATCTTTTTATACGGCAATACGACCAACCGCTTGGAGCATAAGCGAGCGAGGTAATTATACTTTTTCAGCTATTCTCACATAGTTGTTTATCATGCCGTTTGTATCGTTTCTACTTTTCGGATTTTCACCGTTTACACTTAAATCTTTTCATACGGCAATACGACCAACCGCTTGGAGCATAAGCGAGCGAGGTAGTTATACTTTTTTAGCTATTCTCACATAGTTTTTTATCGTACCATTCCTACTATTTTCGCTTTCCAGTTTTCATGTAGGACTTTTTATCGCACCGTTTTTGCCTTTCTATTTCTAAAGTTTTTATTCCGCCATTATCATATCGGATTTCTTATCGCGTCATTTTTATTGTTTTCTTTTTTCAGAATTTCCGCTGCGCCGTTTTTACCCTGTATGCTTCTCAATTTTTGCCCTTTGCGTTTTACAATTGCGTATATAATTAAAATATACGCAAAAAAAGGGGGGGGTTAGGCACTTGTGGACATTTAGAAGAGGATTTTCAACGCGACCGGGTAACGCGGTAAGCCCAATTGCGAGCCTGCGATAGACAAAAAGAAAGACTTTTGTACAAAGTTTGTAAGATATTGCCGCAAATCTCTTGTCTTTTAATTCGCGATAGTATATA
>JAITEJ010000108.1 GCA_031282095.1 Clostridiales bacterium | reverse complement strand
TTTTTCCGATCGCTTGAACATTGAGCTGTTTTTAAAAACCGCTTCGGATCTCGGTCTTTATATAATAATTCGCCCCGGACCTTACATTTGTGCGGAATGGGATTTCGGCGGATTGCCCGCATGGCTTCTCCGCGACCCCGAAATGCGCGTGCGTTGCTGTTATCCGCCTTATTTGGAGCGCGTAACCGACTTTTTCAATGTGCTTTTACCTAAAATCCGACCTTTTCTCGCCTCTAACGGCGGATATGTGATCGCCGCGCAGGTAGAAAATGAATACGGGAGTTACGGCAACGACAAGGAATACCTTGCTTTTTTGGAAAAACTGCTCAGAGTTAACGGAATCGACGTGCCGCTGTTCACGTCCGACGGATATAATGCCGATATGCTGTCCGGCGGTACGCTGCCTCACCTCTTAAAAACCGAAAACTTCGGCTCCGGCGCGCGTCTTGCGTTCAGCCGTCTGCGTAAATTTCAGCCGGAAGGACCTCTCATGTGCATGGAATTTTGGCTAGGATGGTTCGACCACTGGGGAAATAAAATCCATATAACGCGTCCCGCAGCGCATGCCGTTTCCCGCCTTAAAGCCGTTCTGGACGAGGGAGCCGGCGTCAACGTCTATATGTTCGCCGGCGGCACGAACTTCGGCTTCACGGCGGGAGCCAACTTCGGCAATCGGTATGCTCCCACCGTAACAAGCTACGATTATGACGCGCTGCTCACCGAATGGGGAGGCTATACCAAAAAATATCATGCCGTACGTAAGTTGCTGGCGGAAACGACGGGACGGGAGGCGCTTCCTTTGCCGCCGGAACCGAAACTGCAAAGCATAGGCAAGGTTGCATTGACAAAAGCCGCGCCGCTTTTTGAAAATCTGACGGCTCTCGGCGAAACCTTTAAAAGCGTTACCGCCGAAAGCATGGAGCATTTCGGACAGAATTACGGTTTGATTCTGTATAAACATATCGTTAAAGGCGAATATCCGAATGCGGCTATAACGTTCGGCGGGCTTGCGGACCGCGCTTACGTTTATCTCAACGGAGAACGGAAAGGTATAGCCTATCGGTCGGGTAATGAAACCGTGCGTGTCGGAAATATGAAATCCGGGGACGTTTTGGACGTTCTCGTGGAGGCGATGGGCAGGGTAAATTACGGACCTCACCTGCATGACCGCAAAGGCGCGGCGCAAATACGCGCGGGCAATCAGATTATGTCGCATTTTGAGGTCACTACTCTGCCGCTTGACGACATCGGCGGGCTGACCTATTCGGAAATATCCGCCTTAAACGCCCCCGCGTTCTACGGCGGGCGTTTCAACGCCGAACCGAACCGCGATTGCTTCATACGCCTGAAAAGCTTCACAAAGGGCGTCGTTTACGTGAACGGCTTTAATTTGGGACGCTATTGGAACGTAGGTCCGCAGCAGTCGCTGTACTTGCCCGGCGCGCTTCTCAAACCCGAAAATGAAATAGTCGTGTTTGAATTGGAAAAATGTACCTCTCCCGAGGCGGAAATCACCGACGTTCACAGTCTTTCTAAAAAGAGATTGTTCGGATAATCCGCCGTTAAGCCGCAAAATTCCCCCAACTTTTTCATTCGGGCCGCAAACGCCGTAAAATAAGTCGTTTGCGGCTTCTTTTTTTGTCATAATAGCAATATATTATACCGCGTGACTTTTTGAAAGCACGGCCGCCGCATCATATTCTCCGCTTGCGCCGCCGACGCCGTGATAAGCCGGTAAACTGTGAAGACATTCGCGGGCACTTTTGTCCGCGGCGGGTATGTACTTTATGCGAAATAACTGTTACCTGTTTTGGCGCGGTTTTATTCGCGGCGCGTATGTATCGTATGTATGCGCTTTCTCTTTCCGTTTTCGTTTCTCATCGCGGCGCAACTCTGTCTGCGGTGCCGGTGCTTTCAACAGGGTTTTAAGGAGGTATGTATAAAAGCATGGCATATATAAAAAAATTTATCATTTTAAATGAACTGGAGCCGGGTTGGGGCGGGGTTTTGAAGTTGGAAAGTAACGCGGAGGCGGCGGGCTCGGTTAAACTGAAACGCGCCGACGAAGTCACGGTGATCATTTCTGCGGACGGAAAGGTAACCGTCGCCAAACCCGTGAACGGCGTTTTTAAATTGCCGTCGTCGTCCTTTGCCGAAACGCATTGTTTGATTCTCGCGGGCAATAAGGCCGTAGCGTACGGTTCCACAAAATCTGACAAAAAATCATGTTTATCTTTGCAAAATTACAATATAAACAGGGAAAATGAAATAAATGCGCGCGAATATCGAGGGGATAAGGAAGCGAAAACTCCGCGTTACGGACGGGCGCCTTCTGAAAGGAATGTCACTGAGATACGCGGCGAAAACGCGGGCGCGGCGAAAGATGTTCGGAATATACCGGCTTACGGCGAGGGCAGATTTGAGAGCGGCTTTGAAGAGAATGGCGTTCCCGATTCAAACATACGCGGAGCCTTTGCCGATCATGCGGCTAAGTTCGAGGACGATGCTAAAGACAATTACGGCAGATTTGAGAGCGGTTTTGAAGAGAACGACGTTCCCGATTCAGGCATACGCGGAGCCTTTGCCGATCGTGCGGCTAAGCTTGAGGACGATGCCAAAGACAATTACGGCAGATTCGAGAGCGGCTTTGAAGAGAATGACGTTCCCGATTCAAACATACGCGGAGCCGTTGTCGATCGTGCGGCGAAGCTTGAGGACGATGCCAAAGATAATTACGGCAGATTTGAGAGCGGTTTTGAAGAAAACGACGTTCCCGATTTAGAAATTTGCGGAACCGCCGACGACCGTGCGGCTAAATTCGAGGACGGCAGAAAAGATAATCGCGGCGGATTTGAGGAAAACGACGTTTTGAAAAAAACGTACAACGGTTGTCGGGACGGTGTTTCGGCGGAATTTGAGAATGCGGAAAACGACGGATTTTTATCGGCGGCTTCCGACAGCGGAACGGAAACTCGCGGCGAAAACGATTCAAAGCAGGTTGGCGGCGACGGAATTGTGAATTGCGATAAAGAGTCTTTTGTATCGCAAAACGGCGATAATCAGTCGAAATATGTGAATAAAAGGCGATTTATTGAAAAAAGCCGAATAAAACCGAACGTGTGCGCAACGGTTTCCGATCGGACGGATATTGACCGTGCGGAAAGAGCGGCGGAGAAAACGACCGTGTCGGACGGCGTATGCGCGCAGTCGAGCGCTTCGGAGAACCCTATACAAAGGATAGACGGAACAGCGTCCGACGGCGTACACGCGCGGTCGAACGCCGAAAACAGCCGGCGCAACCCGTCGTTGGTTATGGACGACGGCATAAGCTATGAAGGCGATAACTTCTATTTGGCGGTTAAGCCGCAATTGGACGAAATGTTCGTGTGCTATCCCTCGGAGGATGTCTTAAATAATTTAGTGCCGTATTCACGCTGGATTAAAGTGGCGGTGGAGGACGATTACTACGTAGTGGGCATTATATCCGACCCCCAAGGAACCCCGGAATTTATCTGCTACGGCATTCACGGTAATTTCCTCTTAAAACCGCCTGAAGAAATTCGCGGACTTTCCGAGTGGCTGCCGCTTGATCTTACCAAAAAGGACGGCGAAGGCTATTGGATCATCTACCAGTCGGCGATTACCGGCAAATGTGTAAGAGAATGATGTTTAAATGATAAAAAGGCAATATAAAACCATTATTTGGTTTGTTTCGACACCGTTTGCAAAACAAAACGCCGTTTCTTCCGAAAGAAACGGCGTTTTATAACCGAGGAACTGTTTTTGTCGTTAAATGTGTTTTTTAAGCACTCTTGATAATTCGATTATCTTGTCTAATCCGAGAGTTTCCCCGCGTGCCTTAATAGGAATGCCGCAAGCAGCTAAAACAGCTTCCGTTTCGGAGCGTTCCAACTTAAAGGAAGCGGAGAGATTGTTCGCAAACGTTTTTCGGCGCATATGGAAAGCCGATTTGACGAGAGCGGACGCAAGCGGGAGATTTTCTCCTTCGAATTTGTTTCTGTTCACATCAATACGTATGACGGCGGAGTCGACGTTCGGCACGGGGTAAAACACCGTGCGCGGTATGTCGCGGGTTTTGCGCGCGTCGCCGCGCAGCCCTATCCCCAAAGTTATCGCGCCGTAATCGGGCGTTCCCGGAAGCGCGGTAAAGCGCGCCGCCACTTCCCGCTGCACCGTTACGGTAACGGTCAGAACTTCCAACTCACTTTCCAAAAAGCGCATAACCATATCGGTCGTAACGTAATAAGGCAGATTGGCGACTACTTTAAACGGTTCGCCGACCAGCTCCGCTATCTCGGCGTCACGCATTTTCAAAACGTCGCCGAATATAACCTCCGCATTGTCCAAGCCCGACAGATTTTCCCGCAGAACCTCTCGCAATCTTTCGTCTACCTCAAACGCGACGACGCGTTTCGCCTTTGCCGCCAAACGGCGCGTCAAAGTTCCCGCGCCCGCGCCGATCTCCACTATGGTGTCCTTATCCGTTACTCCGCCGTCCGCCGCGATGGCGTCCAAGAGGTTAACGTCTGATATAAAGTTCTGTCCGAGCGCCTTATTAAATCTGAAATTGTGCTTTGCGAGCAGCGTTTTTAAATCCATTTTCACTCCGTGACCGCGCGCCTCATCGGAATTTCGGCAAAATCCGTTATCATTTGTCGAAAATTTTGCAGGCGGTTTTTACCGATTTGTGCCGTTTACAGCGGTAAAATTGCGCGATAATATCGCTTTACGGCGATAATATCGCACTCTTTTTTACTTTTCTTCTTTTTACCGATAAATTACAAGGAATTTTATCCAATCGCCCCTTTCGCCGCGACTTCGGAGCGAAAGGCATATTTCAGTGCCGTTGTTGTTTTCCCGATAAGCTGAGGCTTTCCGCGCCTCAGCCGCTTATGGAAGCGATGCGGCGCCGCAATCCGCCGCGGAATAGTGCGGGGCGCTTTTCGCGGCGTAACATTTTTCATAAGCAAGTGACGGCAACGCCGCCGTATGCCGCTTGAGAAGTAATGCGCCGTTAATCCGTGCTTGGACGGCGGAAAAAGAGAGTTTTCGCTTTTCCTATTTTTACCGACAAAAACGAACGCATAAAATATAAGGTTTGCCGCAATATATTAGAGTACGGACGATAAAACAAATCGGAAGTACGAAAGATAAAGGAGCCGCCTCAATGTAATCGTTGTCGCGGCTCTTTTATTTATCGAAAACGAAATTCAAAACTTAACGCCGTAAAACGTTCCCGAGTTTTTTAAAGTAAGCTCTTCGATCTCTTCCGAAGAGATATTTAAAATCTCCGCGGCTTTTTTCGCCACAAGGGCAATATACTTAGGATAATTCAATTTTCCGCGGAAAGGAACCGGCGTCATATAGGGGCAATCGGTTTCCAGCAGCAATCTGTCGCGCGGAACGGCGGCGAGACCGGCTCGGTTTTCCGCGCCGTTATTAAAGGTGATGGCGCCGCCGAAAGAATAGAAGCAGTCGAATCGCGAAAAATCTTTTACCGCGTCCGCTCCGCCGCCATAGCAGTGCATGAGAACGCCGTTTTTAAGACAGCCGCGCGCGTCCTCGAGAATTTTCAGAGCGTCGGAGTATGCGTCGCGGATATGCAAAACTACCGGCTTACCGACCGCGCGCGCGAGTTCCAAATGTTCTCTGAAAACCTTTCCCTGTATGTCGCGCGGCGATTTATCGTAAAAATAATCAAGACCCGTTTCACCGACCGCCAAAATTTTGGGACGGGAGAGCAGTTCCGCGAACCTATAGTAGTCGGATGGGCAGGCGAAGCGCGCGTCGTGCGGGTGAATGCCCGCCGTAGCGTAAACTTTCTCATAGAGCGCGGCGAGCTCCGCTCCTATTTCGGCGGATTCACGGTCGTAAGAGGCGCTCACCGCCGCGGCGATGCCGTCTTTTTCAAAATCCGCGACAATGGACGGCGCTTCTTCGATTAACCGCCCGTCGTTCAGGTGGCAATGAACGTCTACAAGCATATTCGTTTTATCTCACGTTCGCGCCGTTTGCGGTGCCGCGCGCCGGCGAAACGATAACTACGCCGTTTTCGTCCTCCGCGCACAAAATCATTCCCTCGGAAAGAATTCCGCACAACTTAACCGGCTTCAGATTCGCCACAAAAACCACCTGCTTGCCTTTTAACTCTTCAGGCGTATAATAAGCCGCGATTCCGCTTACTATGGTGCGCTCGCGGTCTTTTTCGGCTATAGTGAGTTTGAGAAGCTTTTTGGCTTTTTCAACCTTTTCGGCGGCGATAATTGTCCCCACGGTAAGCTTTACCTTTCCGAAATCCTCTATGCCTATTTCGGAAACAAGCAACACGTTTTCCATTTTTTCATCTGAGCTTGCGGCAGCGTTCTCCTTTCTGCCGGCGGCGTTCGCGGCTATTTCCTCAAGAGCTTGCAGTTCTTTATTTAAGTCCCACCTTTTAAAGAGCGGCGGAATTACGGATACGGAAGTTCCCGCGGGGGTTTGCCCGAATTCTTTCAGGCTGTCGAAGCCGCGCGCGCTCTCGGGAATACCTAACGCGTCAAGTACCTTAACGGGCGCGGAGGTCATAAACGGCTGCAAAATAACGGACGCGGCGCGTATCGTTTCCGCTAAGTTATACATAACCGCGGAAAGGTGCGGAGTGTTCCCCTCTTTGGCGAGTATCCAAGGCGCGGTTTCGTCGATATATTTATTCGCGCGGGAAAGCACGGCAAAAACCGCCTCAAGCGCGTGAGGTATATCAAGCTTCTCCACCTCGGCGGCGACCGTATCATACATACCGTTCACCGCGCCGATAAGCTCCTCGTCGACGGAGGCCCTTTCGCCCGCAACGGGGATTATGCCGTCAAAATACTGCTTTATCATAGCGATCGTGCGGCTTACAAGATTTCCGTATACATTGGCGAGGTCGGCGTTTATACGTTTGATCAGAAGTTCGCCCGTATACTGCCCGTCCTCTCCGAAAGGCACCTCCCGCAGCAAGTAGTAGCGTACGGCGTCCACGCCGTAACGGGAGGCGAGCATACGCGGTTCCACCACGTTGCCCTTAGACTTGCTCATCTTGCCGCCGTCGAACAGCAGCCAACCGTGACCGTAGATTTTTTCAGGCAGCGGAATATCCAGCGCTTGCAGCATCGACGGCCAGATTATGGAATGGAAACGCACGATTTCCTTTGCCATCATGTGTACGTCGGCGGGCCAAAACTTTTTGTAAAGGCTGTCGTCCGCGCTTGCGTAACCGAGAGCGGTTATATAGTTAAACAGCGCGTCTATCCAAACATATATCACATGGTCTCTGTCAAAAGGCACGGGTATACCCCATTTAAACGAGGTGCGCGTAACCGCCAAATCTTGAAGTCCGGGCTTTAAAAAGCTGTTTATCATCTCGTTTTCGCGGCTTTTCGGTTCTAAAAATTCAGGATGCTCGGCAAAAAGCTTCAAAATAGCGTCCTGATATTTGGAAAGGCGGAAGAAATAGCTGGATTCCTTGGTAAGCTCCACCTCTCTGCCGCAGTCGGGGCACTTGCCGTCCGCAAGCTGCGCCTTTGTCCAAAAGGATTCGCAGGGTACGCAATACCAGCCTTCGTACTCGCTCTTGTATATATCGCCGCGATTGTACAATTCCGTGAAAATCTTCTGTACGGCTTCCTCGTGCTCGCGGTCGGTGGTGCGGATAAATTTATCGTAGGATATGTCGTAAAGCTTCCACAGCGCTTTCAAATCGCCGGCTATTTCGTCAACGAATTCCTGCGGGGTTTTGCCCGCGGCGGCGGCGTTCTTCTCGATTTTCTGACCGTGCTCGTCGGTACCCGTCAAATAAAAGACGTCAAAGCCTTGCATACGTTTAAAACGCGCTATGGCGTCGCATACAACCGTGGTATAACACGTGCCGATGTGCCATTTGCCGCTCGGATAATAGATGGGGGTGGTT
>JAITEJ010000086.1 GCA_031282095.1 Clostridiales bacterium | reverse complement strand
ATAAACTCGCATTGCGTCTGTTTATCCGCCGCCGTTTTCGCCGCGCGCGGCATATAAACACTTTTGGGCAAATTCTTCACCGCTTCGGCTAACGCTTCTCTTAGATCCCGTCCGTCCGGCTCGCAGTACGTCTCGTTTTCGCTACCGTACATACTTGCGCCTTTTCTCATCGTCCCCAATACCGTTTCGGGGTGAGAAAGGTAGTAACCGTTTACAGGTACTCCGTTACAGTCCGCGCCGATATTTATCCAGTCCGCGTCGCGTTCCCCCGTTTCCGATGTTTTCTTGAAAAACAGAATGTCCGTCGTAACTTCCGTTCCCGCGTTGCCCTTAAAAGCGTTGTTCGGAAGTCTTACCGCGCCCAACAACCGCGCCCGCTCCGCGAACAATTTTCGCGCGCCCGCGTTCTGCTTATCCAGTGTCCCTTTCGTCGTAACTATAGCCGCCACGCCGCCCTCACGGAGTTTATCCAGCGTCTTTAGGATAAAGTAATCGTGTATATACACCCCGTATTTGTTGTACTTGGGGTCGTGTACCGTATACGAACCGAAAGGTACGTTCGTCACGGCTCCGTCGAAAAAATTGTTCGGAAAGTCCGTTTCCTCAAAACCCTTGATTTGTATGTCCGCGTTCGGGTAAAGGTATTTTGCAATCCCACCCGTTATGTCGTCCAACTCCGCGCCGTAGACCTTCTTCCTGAAGGTTTCCGGCATAAGCCCGATGAAGTTCCCCGTCCCCGCCGCGGGCTCCAACACCGTGCCGTCCGTAAATCCCATGCGGGCAAGCCCCGCGTATATCGCGTCGATAACCGTTTTGGACGTGTAGTGCGCGTTAAGCGTCGAACCGCGCGCGCGTTCGTAAACCTTTACGGGCAAAAGCTCCTTTAATTCCGTGTACTCTTTTTCCCAGTCCGCGTTGCGCCCGTCAAATACTTGCGGTATGCCGCCCCAGCCGACATACCTCGCCAACACCGCCCGTTGTTCCTCCGTCGCGTAAACGGCGTTCGCGTTTTCAAGCTCCCGCAACAGCTTGATTGCCGCAAGGTTATGCCGAAAACGCGTTTTTGGTCCGCCTAAACCCGTGAAATTTTCTTCGGTCAGTCGGTAGTTCCGTAAATTATCTCCGACATTATCGTTTCGTGTACAAGCTGCGCTATCGCGTTCTCGTATTTCACTCTCGCCAAAAACGCCGACGCCGCTTCTTCCGGCATGGGTACGGTCTTGTATAAATCCCTCGTCAGCCGTTCCGATAACGCTTCCGCGTCCTTCTGCGCCTGAAGAAGTACGTCGTATAACTTCTTCGTCAGTATCAATCCCAAATACAGCCGCGGCGTATGCGTCATCATGTAATTCCGTTTCAATATCCCGTACTTGGTCAATGGAACCGAAGAAAGACTGCTGTTCGCTTTCTTCGGCCGCCGCAAAGTTTGCCCGTTGTCTTGCGTATGCGGACGGTTTCGCGCTTTCGCGCCGCTCTGTATTTCGTTCATTACGCTTGCTCCTGTAATCCGATATTTGTTGATATAACCTGCCCGCGATTTCTTTTACGGACAAAGCCGCCGCGATAGCGGTTCCCGCGTCTAATATCTCATATTCGTCGGAACGAATAAAATCTTGCGGCTTGTTATAGCGGTTGACTATGCACGAAAACACGCCTTGGGTAACGGCTTGCAGATAGCGTTCGTCGTCGCTTCTTACAATGTCAAGCCCGCCGCAATAATCCGCGACCGCCGAATATAACCTGTCGCGGTACGTCGCTCCTCCGCCTTGAATCCACAAACATTGACTTTTAACCGCCTCCAAAAGCTGCGCGTCCGTTATGTTCTCGCCGGATTGGACCGCCTTGAATCCGTAGGTTTGCGATATGTCGAAAAGATATTTCTTGCGGTTCGGGTATAACGCGTCAAATACGGGAATTCCTTTGCTGCCGCGTGAAATCCGGCGGTCGGTCGTTTCGTGCCATTCGTCGAACGTCATAACCCGCGTCGCGTCCGGCTTTGCCGCCAAAACCTCGACGCATTGATAAAACGTAAGTTCGCCGTTCCGCGACATAAAAAAGTATAAATTCTTTAACCGTTGTTTATCAAAAAATATCCCGAATCCGGCTTCCTCGCGCTGATACGCATACGCCGTCTGCATTACATACCCTCCTTAATCAATACACCTGCTGCTGGTCTATATAGTCCGTCACAAAACGCTCTAAATCAAACTTTGACCCTAAGTCCGCGCATTTAAAGACGAAGTGCCGATGCATATCCTCTAAAAGAGTCGCGCCGCGGCACCGCATCTCGTCGCTTTTTTTCAGCAACGCCGCGCTTTCTTCGCTGTCGGGCTTGCGCTCACGCTCAATAAGATGCCAACTCATTTTTTCCCAAAAGTAAATCCGCTCGTAGTTGTCGTAAACTTGATAGGGTTTGCTCTGCGTTTGCGAGTTACGAAAATTCTCGCGCTCGATTCTTACCCTGTCCGCGATAACGGCGTATTGAGTACGGTCTTCGGTTTTTTTATCCGCGTTGCGCTCGGGGCAATGCTCCCAGTTTTGGTCGAAAAACATATGGCTGTGCAGACAGAAATTGCGCCGGTCCGAAAAATGAACCGGGTCGTAGATTTGTTTTACAATAAGTTCCTGCCCGTTCTGTAAAAGACAATCTTCGGGGCGGTAACGAACGCCTCCGATGTAAATATAATCCCTGCCCTCTCTTAATCCCTTTTCTACAATCTCATGCGCTTCCAACATCTCCTTGTTCTCCCGTCGGTTTAGTTTTATCCGTCTTTCGTACTCTCTTTACGGAGCAAAACGGAAGCCGCGTTCCGCACGTAAGTCAGATACCCCATAATTATCATGACGCCTCCGTAAGACACGGGAAACGCCGTGAGCAATCCCCCGGCGTTTCCCGTATTTCCTTTTATTAAGCTTTCAACCGCGTTTATTTTCCGCTACGCTTCCGTAAATAACGTTTGTAGTCCATAATCTCGCGCTCATCGCAATATACGATTTCCTGCATAGCGGCTTCGGTCATCTCTTTGACGATCGTTGCGTCCGGCGCCGGCAAGTACGCCGCTTTCGCGTTTATATCCGACAGTTTTTTGTAAATGTCCGTCTTGCCGTTAAAGTCAATAAGTCCGATAAGGTTTAACGTTTCTCCGCTGAAAACCATAGCTTAACCTCCCGCTTCCGCTTCGCTTTTCGCCGCGACGGGTACGTTGCCGTTAAATATGGGATAGTACCCCGGAACGTAAACTACGGCAGGTTCGCCCGCCCGTCTCTGCGCCGCGGCTTGTGACCGCACGTCGGCAGGAATAGCCGCTCTTGTTTCAGTCGACGTCACGGGCGTCTCCGCCGCATCCGCCCGCGCCGCTCTCATTGCGTCCGCGCTTTGCGCCTGACTGATATAGCGTTCCACGGCGTTTGTTACGCGCTGCGCTCCCATCTTTATGTGATGGAGGTTTGAGGACAGCCGCATGAGCGTGTCGTCGTCGAACTTCTCAAAGTCCGCGGTTTTTGAAGGATAGCTTCCGAGACCCAATCTCCGCGCCGCTATATGCGTAACCGCCGTTTCCTCGATAGCGTTAAACAGCCCGCGCCCCCGCGGCATTTCTTCGCCGCTTTCGCGTTGCCTGCCTTCCGCACGTACGCGCGCCACGCCGTGTATCATGGCTTTAAGTTGCTCCTCGCGGGATAATCCTTTGGGTATGCTGATGACCCTTTCGTCAAAATTCACGCCGCTTTTGTCATGCTCGATGAAAACGTAGCCTTGCGCCATGCCCGCAATCGTTCTCCTGATACCATCAAAATATTTATCCAATACTTCGGGAGTACACGCCTTGTCCTTTAAAGCTT
>JAITEJ010000036.1 GCA_031282095.1 Clostridiales bacterium | reverse complement strand
ACTAAACGCAGAGAGGATTATTTGCCGTGGAAGAAAAGGCTAAAAAAATAACGTTCCCGTTCAGAGTTGTCAAAAGAGAAAATCTGACGCGCGGACAAAATATATTGTTTACATTTTCGGCAATCGGCGGCGCGATTATCGCCGGAGCCGTGTTCCTCGCGCTTTTGGGATATAATCCTTTCATATTTTATTCTCACGTCATAAGCGGCAACTTCGTTAATTCCATATATTTGAGTATATTCGTGCGCGGAATAATTCCGTTGCTTATCACCTCGCTCGGCGTGGCGGCGGCGTTTAAAATGCGGTTTTGGAACATCGGCGCGGAGGGTCAGTTTATTATGGGCTCGGTATGCGGATTTACCGTCGCGGTTCTCATAAAGGACGGACTTCCTCACCCTCTCGGCACGATTTTCGTGATAATCTGCGGAGCGTTGGGCGGCGGTATATTCGGCGCGTTTACCGCCGTACTGAAAGTCAGATTCAAAACCAACGAAACTCTGCTGACGCTTATGCTCAACTACGTGGCGCTGTATCTCGTCAGTTATTTTTTAAAGCTGTCTTTTTTCCGCGCGAGCAGTATAGGCTTCCCCACATTTAAAACCATAGATAAATCTCTTTGGCTCACCGATATAAAATTAAGCGGCTTCTCTTTCGACACCGCCGTTTTCATCGCTATTATTGCATTCGGTTTTTTGTTCGTCTATTTTAAGCACTTTAAACATGGTTACGAAATAAACGTGGTAGGGGACAGCCCGAGTACCGCGCGGTATGCCGGCATGAAGGTGGGCAGGATCACCGTGCGTACCATGTTTTTAAGTTCGGCTCTCGTCGGTCTTGCCGGAGTGCTTCAGCTTACCGGCGCGTCATCAAGTCATTCTCTCAGCGTTAATATGACGGGCGGCGTAGGTTGGACGGCTATCATAGTCGCGTGGCTCGCGCGCCTGAATCCGATCGCGATCCTCATCGTTTCCGTGCTTATGGCGATGCTTGACAAGGGAACATCCGTCGCGCGTTCAAAAATGGGCATAAGCGACGCCGCGGCGGACATTCTGCAAGGTATAATCCTTTTTTCCGTCCTCGCGGGTGATTTCTTTATAAGATACAAAGTCAACCTCAAAAGAAACGACGAACCCATAAAAACTATAAAAGAGAAAACCGACGGCAAGGAATACGCGGAAAGCGTGGACGAGAAAACCGACGGCAAGGAATACGCGGAAAGCGCGGACGAGAAAAACAACGGCAAGGAATACGCGGAAAGCGCGGCGGTGAAAACCGACGGCAAGAAACACGCGGAAAGCGCGGCGGTGAAAACCGACGGCAAGGAATACGCGGAAAGCGCGGTGGTGAAAACCGACGTTGAATACGCAAGGAACGCGGTTTCAGAAGCGGTAAACGCGGTCAACAAAGAAAACGCGGTCGACGGAGGGCAGGCGTAATGGGTGAAAAGATACTCGGTCTCATAGGCGTTCTCGCCGCTGCCGCCCGTTTCGGCGCGCCGCTCCTTTTCGGCACTACGGGTGCTATCCTCAACGAAAAAAGCGGCAACCTCAATTTAGGTGTGGAAGGCACAATGTCGGTGGGCGCAATCGGCGGCTATCTGATGATGTGCTATTCGGGCAGCGTGTTTATCGGCTTGTCGGCGGCGTTCTTCTTCGCCGCGCTGTGCGGTTTGATCTATTCGTTCCTTACCGTATCTCTGAAAGCCAATCAAAACGTAACCGGTCTTGCGATGACAATATTCGGCGTGGGCTTGTGTCAATTCGTAGGACAGACGCTGAAATCTTCAGGAAAGTTTCCCGCTATGACGCCCGAACTCTTTTCCGCGCTTGCCGAAAACGGAATTCCCCGGCTGAAAGACATTCCGTACATAGGGAAGCTGTTATTTTCCTATAATTTAATGGTCTATATCGCCGTAGCCGTAGCCGTCGTATGTTGGGTTTATATCGCCAAAACGCGCGCCGGTCTTAAAATGCGCGCCGTCGGAGAAAATCCCGCCGCCGCCGACAGTGTGGGCGTAAACGTGTCTCGCGTTAAATATGCCAATATCCTAGTCGGTTCCGGCATCATGGGATTAGGCGGATTTTACATGGGCGCGGTCATATTCAGCGGCGCATGGAACGATACATGGACAAGCGGCTACGGTTGGATCTCCGTCGCGCTGGTAATATTCGCCTCGTGGTCGCCGGCAAAAGCCGTATTCGGATCGTTTATCTTCGGCATCATGATTGTCATGCAGTCGCAAATAGGCGTTCTCACCGCGCTTTTCCCCGCCGCTCTCAATTGGATGACTCAAATTCCGTTGGACTTCTATCAAATGCTGCCTTTCCTCGTAACCGCCGTCATACTTATCGTAAATTCCATGCGTAAAAGTAAAAGCGGCAACGCCCCCGCCGCAGTCGGCTTAAATTATTTCCGTGAGGAGAGATAGCAATTATCCGCCGAATCCGAAAACACGTTGCAAATATGCGGGGCGGCGTATACTAATAGACTGAGAAAGCGGCTTGCGTAAAAATTTAAAAGCAATATCGCACGCGAACGAACTAAAAAGGCGGCTTACATTGATGCAAACCGCCTTTTCTCATATTATTAAACTTAAAACTCCGCGGGTGATTTCAGAACACACGGTTTTATCAGAGCGGGGACCATCTTAGCAACACAAGTTGCTCTCGCGTTTGCGGCGATCGCGCCGTTACCGCTTTTCCCTTACTTAATTCATTCCTCGCCATGCGGTGTAATTTCAAAACACACGGTTTTATCAGAGCGGGGACCATCTTAGCAACACAAGTTGCTCTCGCGTTTGCGGCGATCGCGCCGTTACCGCTTTTCCCTCGCTTTAATTCCCCGCCGTTCTTAACCGCAAGCCGGCATTCCTAAAGCTCTTTCTCAGCCTCAAGGAAATTCATAATTATCTCAGAATTTCTTTAACGCGGCTACCATGTCGGTGAAGATAACGCCGAGTCCGTACGCGCCCGCGTCGGGGTGACCGATGCTGCGTTCGCCTACAGTGCCCGCGCGTCCCATCCGCGCGGCGATGAGCTTGGTGTTTTCCGCGCCCTGAACCGCGGCGACCGCGCCCTTTTCAAGCCCGGTTATGAGCGAATCTCCCGACTCCGCGGCGGCTTGCACGGCGTCCGCGCAAGGAACGAGAGCGTCGATAAGGGTTTTATCGCCTACGACCGCGCCGCGTCCGAAGCTTCTCTCACCGGTCGCCTGAATAGCCTTGACCGCCGCTTGCAGGAATTCTCCTATGTCTTTGAGGCTGACTTCATCCTTATCGCCGACGGCTTTTGCCGCGCCGCGAAACGCCGAACCCCAAATTGGTCCCGACGCGCCGCCGCAATATTCCATGATGATTTCGCCGGCGCTCTTCAGAAACGCCCCGATGTTGGTTTTTTCACGGGTAGCCCAGTCGGCTTTAAGCTGACGAAACCCTTTGGCTATGCTCATGCCGAAGTCGCCGTCGCCCGCAACGGAATCCATATCGCAGAAATGAACCTCGTTTTTGATAACTATGTCCGCCATAACGTCCACGAGTTTGACGAAAGCGGCGGTGTTAATCGTTTCACCGACAACGGGCTTTCCCTTTACTTCATATACGGCGGCGGAGGCTTTAACTTCCTTTTTAGCCGCCTTAACCGCCGTTTTTGGCGCGGCTGCCGGCGCGGCGGGGGTTATGTTGAGAGCCTTTGCAAGCGCTTGAATGGCTTCCGCGTATACGGACGCGTCGGCGTACGCGCCCCACTTAAGGGCAGGCGCGTCAACGGGACAATCAAGAAACGCTTTCAGTTCGGCATCCAAACGCAACAGTGAAACGGACGCTCCCGCCATGTCGATGGAGGTCATATAGTTGCCGACAAGGGTCTTATAGACCGCAATTCCTTTGGCTTCAAGTACGGTGGAAACGGAGTTGTTGAAAAGATATAATTCCTGCAGAGGAGTGCCGCCGAAGCCGTTGATAAGCAACGCGATTTCCTCACCCTTTTTCAGTTTCAGATCGTCGATGAGATCGGGAACGATCCGCTTTGCAAGCTCGTCGGCCGTTTGAATTTTCTCGCGCTTTCTGCCGGGTTCGCCGTGAATGCCTACGCCGAATTCCATTTCGTCCGCTCCGACGTCGAAGGTCGGGGTGCCTTTGGCGGGCACCGTACACGAAGTGAGAGCGAAGCCGAAGCTGCGCACGTTGTCAATAGTCTTTTGAGCGACCGCCTTGACCTCGGCGAGGGACTTCCCTTGTTCCGCCGCCGCGCCGGCGATTTTATGGACGAACACCGTCCCGGCTACGCCGCGCCTGCCGACCGTGTAAAGACTGTCCTTAACCGCTATATCGTCGTTCACGTATACGGCGTCGACGGTAATTCCGTCGTCGGCGGCAAGGGCGGCGGCGTTGTTGAAATTCATGCAGTCGCCGCTGTAATTCTTGACGATCATGAGCGTGCCCTTATCGGACGCCGTAGCCCTAAGCGCGTTGTAGACCTGAATCTGTGACGGCGAGGCGAATACGTCGCCGCATACCGCCGCGTCAAGCATACCCTTGCCGATGAAACCGCCGTGAGCGGGTTCGTGTCCCGACCCGCCGCCTGAAATTAAGCTGACC
>JAITEJ010000006.1 GCA_031282095.1 Clostridiales bacterium | reverse complement strand
GCGCCGGCTGAGAACGCGCCCGTGGTATGGTGGCAGACTCTTCTCGCGATTTTGATCGTCGCGTTGCTGCTCGCCGTCGTTCTGTGGTACGTCAGGAGCGGCAAGGATATCATCGCTTCTAAGCTTGCGGCGCTAAAGGCTAAACCGTCCGAAAAAAATGCCGCGGAATACGCGTCGGAAACGGTCGTGTCCGATCGAACCGAGGCTGAAGACGGAGAGTTGGCGGCGGCGATAACCGCGGCGATATACTGCGTCTTGTCCGAGGAAGCTAAGGTTTCGGATCGTCCCGCACTCGGATTTGTCGTCAAAAGAATAAGAAAACTGTAAAATAACGTAGAATTTCTAAAAATATGTGTTAGCGGCGCAAGAAAATAAGCGCCGCGGAGGATAGTCCTTATGCGTAAATTCAATGTAATCGTAAACGGCGCCGCATACTCGGTGGAGATCGAAGAGATCGGCGCGGCTTCCGCGCCCGCCGCTCAAGCAACGCCCGCGCCGATAGCTCCCGTCGCCGCGACTCCCGCGTCGGCTCCCGCGCCCAAACCCGTTGCTCCCGTCAAAAAGACGGCGGCGCCCGCGGGCGGCACTAAGGTTGACTGTCCCATGCCCGGAACCGTGGTCGGGATTAAGGTAACCGACGGACAGACCGTAAAAAAGGGACAAACCTTATTGGTTCTTGAGGCGATGAAGATGGAAAACGAGATTTCTTCGCCCGCCGACGGCGTTGTCACCGTTGTTTGCTCGAAAGGCGACTCTCTGTCCACCGGTGATTTAATTGCGATAATCGCTTAAATAAAACTTTAAAACACGTTCGGCGCGGCGTGAACACAGAACGGCGTATTTTGCCGGCGCATATACGCCGACCGCGGTTTCGCGGTAAAGCCGCCGGAGTCCGCTTGCGGCGCGTCCGTGTTTTTAACGGCATGAAAAGCCCGCCTATGCGTACCGCGCGAGATATTGCCGTCGCAGTGCAGACGGGAAAGGGCAAATTTTCATCGACGAAGTAATGCGGTATATGCCTGCGTTATATGGGTAAGAATATGAAAAAAGTATTAATTACTGAAACGATATTACGAGATGCGCATCAGTCGCAGGCCGCGACGCGTATGAAGCTGTCCGAAATGCTTCCGATTGCCAAACAGTTGGACGAGGTAGGCTATTTTTCGCTTGAGGTTTGGGGAGGAGCCACGTTTGACTCCTGTTTGCGCTTCCTTAACGAGGATCCGTGGGAGAGGTTAAGACAGCTCCGCAAGGCGATTCCCAACACTAAACTGCAAATGCTGTTCAGAGGACAGAACATTTTAGGTTACAAGCATTACGCGGACGACGTGGTGGAAAAATTTGTAGAGATGTCCGTCAAAAACGGTATCGATATAATAAGAATTTTCGACGCGCTGAACGACGTCAAGAACCTCGACACCGCGATAAAGGCGACGAAAAAGTTCGGCGGCATATGCGAAACCGCGATGAGCTATACCGTAAGCCCCGTGCATGACCGCGAATACTTCATTAATTTGGCGGAACGTCTTGCCGAAATGGGCGCGGATATTATCTGCATCAAGGATATGGCGAACTTGCTGTTGCCTTTTGAGGCGTATGAGCTTGTCAAGGGCATAAAGGCTAAGATCGGCAGCATCCCCGTGCAGTTGCACACACATAACACCTCCGGAACCGGAGATATGACGTTACTAAAGGCTATCGAGGCGGGCGCGGATATTGTGGATACGGCGTTGTCGCCTTTGGGGAACGGAACCTCGCAGCCCGCGACCGAACCCCTTGTGGCGACGCTGAAAGGTACGCCCTACGATACGGGACTTGACCTTGCCAAGCTGTCCGAATGCGCTTCCTATTTCCGCAAAGTGCAGGAACGTCTTAAAAAAGACGGCTTCTTAAGCGATAAGGTGCTTGCCGTCGACGTGAACGCCCTCGTTTACCAGGTTCCGGGAGGAATGCTGTCCAACCTCATCAGCCAACTTAAACAGCAAGGCAAAGAGGACAAATATTACGAGGTGTTGGAGGAAGTTCCCCGCGTCAGAAAGGATATGGGCTATCCTCCCCTCGTCACGCCTACAAGTCAGATAGTCGGCACGCAAGCCGTGCTTAACGTAGTCGCCGGAGAACGCTATAAGATGGTTACCAAGGAAACCAAGGGCGTCTTGAAAGGCGAATACGGCACGCTTCCCGCCGAACCCAACAAAGATGTGCAAGCCAAAATCCTGAACGGAGAGCAGCCCATAACCTGCCGTCCCGCGGATCTTCTCTCTCCCGAATTGGATTCCTATAAAAATGAAATAAAGGAATATATCGAGCAGGAAGAGGACGTGCTTTCATACGCTCTCTTCCCGCAAGTCGCGACCGCATTTTTCAAGACTCGTCAAGCCGCCAAATACGGCGTTGACGGCGCGCTTGCCGATAAAAAGAACGCCGTACACCCCGTGTAAGTCGGCGCTGAAAAAGGTAATCATTAATATATTAAAAACGCGGTTTACCCGACATTCTTGTCACGTAAACCGCGTTTTTGTTATTTAGATTTTAATAAAATATTTTCTTTTTCAGATTATTTCAAGATGTATGACGCCGCCGTTTTACTAAGGCAAGGGCTTTTAATCTCTGACGATAGTGGCGTATTTGCGCGGTTTTCGCATACGTTTGAGAAATAAAGAGCCGTGTCCTTGTTTCCGTTTTGGTCTTGTTTTACGTTATAATGCCCTTATTTTC
>JAITEJ010000184.1 GCA_031282095.1 Clostridiales bacterium | reverse complement strand
GAATTTTTGCCGCCGCTTTTTGTAACCGCGAAAACGCCGCGTCGTCGTCGCGATATACTTTAAGGAGCGTTGCGCGATAATTTCAGGCGCGGAAGCATAAGGCGAAAGATCGCGTAAAGGGTATAGATTACACCCAGCGCGGAAATTACGGGATAAGTGCCGGCGACAAGATCGGTGAAGTTTATTAAGCTCAACGGAAGAGCAATAAGACCCCACGACACGCCCGCTACGGCGCGGTTGAACAATCGGCGGGCGGCGCCGATTTCCTCATATTTTGCGGCGGCGTCCGCCGTCGGCGCTTGCGGACGGCGCTTACCGTCCGCATTTTTTTCGCGGTATCCGTTAATGCCGTTTCCTTGAGGGGATTGCATTTTCCGCATATTGGTTGCAAATCCCTCGGACATTTCCACAAGCAAAAACAGAGAGGATACCAACGTAGTCAAAATAGCGGCGAAAATGAGAATTCCGGCTAAGGCTTTCAACCCGTATTCGGCGGCGGCGGAAAGAACGGGCATCGATGCGCCGCCAAGATTTTCGGAAGAGATTACGCATTGAAGCATAAAAATCACGACAGATAAAATTACCGCGGTTATTATGCCCGCGCCGCGTATTTCTTTCTTATTCAGCTTAATTTTCGTTAGTACGGAACCCGACAAAAATACGTTAAGCGCACCGTACGCTATAGGAGATAACGGGTTGATACCGCCTGATAAATTCGGCGGTACGGAGCTTTTAAAAAACAGAATCGCTATAAACACTACGATAAGCGGCATGAAAATCAGATTTAAAACCGCGATTTGCTTCAACCCGAAGGTTACGAGGATTATTCCGGTAAGGAGGCAGACCATTCCGAACAGAGGGATCCCGAACAGCTCGCGCATCGCCGTTTCCGCGCCCGCGGTCATTGTGGCAAGCATGGACAGCGCCGAGACGAATACGGCGGCGTTGTGCAGCGGCTTGAAAAATCCGCCGCGATTGCCGATGCCGCGGGGAAAAAAGCAGCCGGGATTTTCGTCCGAGTTGCCCAAGTACAGAAACAAACTGCAAAGCGCGCCTAAGACGACGCCGGCGGCGACGCCCGCCCACGGAGATTGCCCGCCGAAAAACAAGGCGATTTCCTGCCCCGACATAAAGCCCGCGCCTATCGTGGATCCGATGAAGATGAACGCCGCCGCAAAGGAACGCTTCAAAAGGTTTATTCTCCCGATCATATACGCGCGCCGTAAGACCGAATGACGTCCTTTTTAATACGCGCGATTATATAAAATATATTCGGCGAACAAAACGGGAATACCGAAGCAGAGAAATATAAAGGCACGGCTTATCCGCGGGATAAGCCGTGCCCTTGAGTTCGTTCGTTTAACGTCTTTGATTTCGAGTTCGCCTTTGAGTTTTTTATTAAACGCTCTTAAGCTTGTTCAGCGCAACTCAGCCCGTTCAATCTGTATCGGGTTATTCCGAAACGCCGGAGTCGGAGCCGTTTTTGTCCGCGTCGCTTTCCGTAGGACATGCGTTCCCCGAGGTTTCGTTTTCAGCCTCGGTCGCGCCGCTTTCCGTAGGATAGGCATTCGCCGGAGTTTTATTTTCAGCCTCGACCGCGCCGCTTTCCGTAGGACCTGCGTTCCCCGGAGTTTCGTTTTCAGCCTCGACCGCGCCGCTTTCCGTAGGATAGGCATTCGCCGGGGTTTCGTTTTCAGCCGTTTCGACGATTTTTCCGCCGTCGTCCTCGGCGTCGCCGCCGACGTTCGCCGCCGCCGATTGCTTGAGACGCTTGCGGACAATCAGGAATACGCAAACGGCGACGGCGATAAATAAGACTCCGCCGGCGGTTGAGAATAACGCGGTGTTAAGGACGTAGTTCTCGCGTTCGGTTTCAATAATGAAGTCAAAGTATTCGCCGTCCTCCGCATAGACGCGTACGGTGAGCTTGCCGTAGCGTCCGGCATTGACGCCGTCGGTTATGAGTTCCACGCGGTTATACGATTCTCCGAGCGCGTCCTCCGCGAGGGTTTCCTCGTCGTAATAGAGGAACAAGCTTGCTTTTTGGGTGAAGTAATCGAAAGAGATTTTCCCGCCGCCCGCATAAATTTTGTTTATATACAAACTCTCGATAAAGTCTTGCTTTGCCCCGGTATAGTCGGCGAAAATGGCGTCGTTCATGCGGTAAACGGAAAAATTGACCGTTTTCGTGTCGGAACCGTCCTCGGCGGTTATCGTAAAACGCATGTAGTTATAACCATTTTGAAACGACAGCGATTTGTCGGTCACCTGCCTGTAGGAACCGCCTTGTTTCAGCTCCAAAGTCCATTCGTAGGCGTAGTTGCCGTCCGCGAGTATGGGACGGAAGTCGTACGGATTCACCGCTTTTTTTACGCGTACGACGGCATCCTCGGCGGCGGCGAAACGTTGCCCGCCGTACTCGAACGCCGCGACGTCGGTGGACGAGGTGAGCGCGTCGGCGGATTTCCAAATCCGTGTGGATTTTAGGTTTTGAATTTCCCCGTTTTCAGTCAATTGATAGCCGTAGAAAACCATTTCATTGCCGTTAAAGCTCAACGAGCCGAAAACGGGGAGATCTAGCGTGGACGTTATGGTTTTGGATAAGTCAAAAACGGGTGCGACCTCAGGATTTTCCTGATATTCGTAGAATTTGCCGCCGACGGTGCCGAGCGTCACGTACATAACGCCGTGCGGGTTCAGCAAGCGCCCGCTGTCCTTGTCGGCGGGACGGTTTGCCACGGGATTGCCGAAACGGTCTAAAAACGCCGTCGCGGACCACGTGTGGTCATGACCGCCCAGCACTAAGTCGACGTTGTGATCGTAAAACAGCGAAGTGAGCGTGTGGCGCATTGCCTCGACTTCCGCGTCGAAAGAGTGCGAACCCGCCGAATAAAGGGATTTGTGCATCATGACCACGACCCATTGGATCTTTCCGGATGCCTTGAGCCTTTCCGTTTCCGCGAGAGTGTTTCTAAGCCATTCGGTTTGCTTGACTCCGAGACCTTTTCCGTCCGCGTCGTTGGTGTTCAGAACTATAAAATAGGCGTTAGAATATTGAAACGAGTAATAAACTCCGTTTTCCGTAGATTGACCGTCGTTGGGAAGCAAGGGCGAGTACGGGAACAAGTTGGAGATTGCGTGACCGGAATTCTCATGGTTGCCCGCCGCGGTATACATCGCCGTGCCGCCGGCGTACGCGCCGAAATTATTAAGGAAATAGCTCCACTGCTTAAAGTTTTTGCCGTTGTCCACGTTATCGCCCGCGTTTAATATGAAATCGTATTTCAGGTTAAGCATGTGGCTGGCGGATATCGCGTCGAATACCTTTTCGGCATCCAGATAGCTCTTATTCAGCATACCCTGCATATCGGCTATAGTCAGCACGTTGAACGGGACGTTCTCGGCGGGAGCGGTTTTAAAGCCGTAATACGCGTTGCCGTAGCAATACGCGTCGTAAGATGTATTTTTATCGCCGTTCAGCCAGAAAGTCTTGCCGCTGTTTAGATCGATGCCCGCCACGCGGAATTCGTAGGAGGTTCCCGCATCCAGACCTTTCAGCAGATAAGTGTGCCTGTTTATACGAAGCGCGGAATTCTTATCGGCTTTTTCCGCGTTCAGCAACGTCTGTTCCTTATTTAAGGTGCCGTCGTCGTTGTAAACGGTTATGGGATTCGAAACCTCCGCGCCGTTGACGAGGGTGATGTATTCGGTCGCGGTGTAGGTTGCGAACAACCCCAAATCGATGACGGTATAGGTCGCCCCCACGGTTTTGTGTTCCGCAGAGATCGTCAATGAATTTGAATCGTCGGAAACCCACGCGGATTCGCCGAGTTTACGGTATTCCAATCTCCCGTCAACTCCTTCCGCGGTATAGAAGCTTACCGAATAGGACGTTTGATTATCTTTTCCGTGCGCCGCCGTGACAAGAGAAGGAAGCTGTCCGTTTGCGGACGGACGGGTGATCTCGCGGGACGCTCCGAAACGTATGAAGTCGGGAGTGAAATATTCCGGATGAGGCTTTCCGTCGTATGTATAGACGTCCTTTTCCGCATTATAGAGCAGCAACGCGGGGCTGCCCTCGACGGCGTACGGATAGTCGTCGGTGGCGTCGAACGAAAACGCGAACACGATGTCGCCGGCTAAGCCTCCTAATCCCTCGTAAAAGCTTTCGGTAAGATAGCTTTTCAAAAGCGACATGAGGAGATCGGTCAGCGGCAAGTCGCCCGAGGGCAACTGAAAGCCCGTCATATCGCCTATAAGCGGACTTATGAAACTCTTAAGCGCGCCGAATAAGTCGCTTATTGAAAACGCCGATAAATCTACGGTATATGTATAGCCGCTGTTCAACGTAAAAATATTCACGGCGACCTGCAAAATCGACGTTAGATCGGATGCCTCTTCGGCGGTCATAGCGGAGGTAAAGTCGAATTTTTTGTTGAGAATTTCCTTGAAAAGAGCGCCGTCCTCATACAGCAACGGGGTCAGCAGCGTATCGAATACG
>JAITEJ010000148.1 GCA_031282095.1 Clostridiales bacterium | reverse complement strand
CTACCTTAACGGTTCTGGCTCTGCCGAGAGAGTTCAGATCGGCGTCCTTAAGATCAAGACCGAGGTCGCTGGTAATCACCGTACCGCCGGTCAAAACCGCTATGTCCTCAAGCATAGCCTTTCTTCTATCCCCGAAGCCGGGAGCTTTAACGGCGACGCAGGACAGCACGCCTTTGAGCTTGTTAAGAATAAGAGTTGTGAGCGCCTCGCCCTCAATGTCCTCCGCGATTATGAGCAACTTGGAATTAGTTTTCAAAACCTGCTCCAATATCGGCAAAAGCTCTTGAATATTGCTGATTTTCTTGTCGGTTATAAGAATTACGGGATTGTCGAGTTCGGCTTCCATCTTGTCGGGGTTGGTCATCATGTAAGGGGAAGCATAACCGCGGTCAAATTGCATACCCTCCACGACGGACAACTCGGTTTGCATGGTCTTGCCCTCGTCGATAGTGATAACGCCGTCGGTGCCGACCTTCTCCATAGCCTCGGAGATGAGTTCGCCCACCTTTTCGTCACTTGCGGAAATGGACGCCACTTGCGCGATGGAGGTCTTGCTTTGAATGGGCTTGCTTATGCCTCTGAGCTCGGCTACGGCGGCTTCGGTTGCGAACGCGATACCCTTCTTAAGAATCATGGGATTTGCACCCGCCGCCAAATTTTTCAGACCTTCCTTAATAATCGCCTGCGCGAGAAGCGCGGCGGTGGTGGTGCCGTCGCCCGCCACATCGTTGGTTTTGACGGAAACCTCCTTAATAATCTGCGCGCCCATGTTTTCGAACGGGTCGGGCAGTTCAATCTCTTTGGCGATGGTAACGCCGTCGTTTGTGATGAGCGGCGAACCGAACTTTTTATCCAAAACCACATTTCTACCTTTGGGTCCTAAGGTGATCTTAACCGTATTCGCCAAAATATCCGCGCCTTTTTCCAGCGCCTTTCTGGCTTCCTCTCCATACTTAATTTGTTTAGCCATAAATTAAACCCTCCTTTAATTATTTCACGACGATTGCGAGAATGTCCGACTGTCTGACAACCGTTACTTCTTCGCCGTCCAGCTTGAAATCGCTGCCCGCATACTTGCTGTAGAGAACCTCGTCCCCCACCTTTACCTGCATAACTACTTCCTTGCCGTCGATTGTGCCTCCCGGTCCGACGGCGATCACGGTCGCCATCTGCGGTTTTTCTTTGCTTGCGCTGGCGATAAAAATACCGCTTGCGGTTTTATCGTCAGCCTCTTTGGCTTTCAGCACCACTTTGTCGAATAAGGGTTTTAACGTCATATTGTAAATACACCTCCAAAATTTTTTTACTTATATGTTTGTGCTATAATCAGGGACGCGTTCGCATCCCGACGCCGGGAACCCGACGCTTACGCCCGGATAATACCGAAAAGAAAAGCGATAAACAACATCGCCTTTCGTCATCGCTTTAAACCGTGTAAAATTATATCCTTTTCATTTTATTTTGTCAAGGACAATTGCCAAATTTTTTGCTGTCCGATATAGAAAAAATTAAAGACGAAAAATCGCGGAAACCGCCGCCGCAACATAAAAAGTCTCTCAGTTTCCCTGCTGCGCCAATATATCATTGAGCGCACTAACCCGCAAACGGTATTTCTATAGATATAATCTCAAGCGTACGAACCCGCAACGGTATTTCTGTCGACGCGGTATCAAGCGTACGAATCCGCAAACGGTATTTCTATAGATATAATCTCAAGCGCACTAAATCCGCGCTTTTTGGATTGGCATAATTTTAAAGGTAAAGTCGCATTGAATCCCTTACGGCGGACAAAAAAAGCATCGGAAAAGCTTTCGGATGAACTGTCTTTCTGAAAGAGTATCTTCGCAAATGCGGGCAATCGCATACGGGATGTTTTGTGTCAATACACCCGTCAAACCTATCAAACCGTCTATTAAACCGTCGAATCTGTCAGACCGTGATTAAACCGTCGAATCTATCAAAACGTGATTATCTCGCTTTGGTCATCGGCATATCCTTTCGCTCTTATATGTCATTGACCTCGCTCGCGACAATACGGTAGCACGCTTTCCCGCCCTTGTAATACCTTTCATAAATTCCGACGACGCGGATTTTAGAATTATTCGACGGCATATTCTCTTCATAAATAAATTCTATGTCTATGAAGCAACAACCCGTAACATCACTCAAAGAAACAAAACGAAGGGTAACGTCTTCGTATATCTTTTCACTGTAAACTCCGTCTACGATTAATGTCTTGCCGATATAATCGGTCGGGTGGTAATAAACGATATTCATCGCCATACTGTACGTCACCGTACTGCTCATTTTCGATAAATCGACGGTATCCGCCGTGCCGCCGCCCGACGTTTCAAAAGCGTTGTACGCGCTTTCGCCGCAACTCGCGAACAGACACAAAAATACCGCGAGAATTAGAATTACCGCGGTTATCGCGCACCGCTTCCTAAAGTTTTTCTCCATATGAGCCTGCCTTTCATTAAACTGAATAAGATGAAAACGATCATGTCGGTTAAAACTATCGTCGCGCCGACGGGCGCGTCGAACAATATGGACAACACTAAGCCGAGCGTCGTACAAACAACGGAAAATATACCGGAGCAGATAATAACCGATTTAAACGTTTTGAATACCGCCATCGCGGATAATGCGGGGAATATAATCAGCGCCGAGGTAAGCAACGCCCCTACAAGCCGCATAGACAAGGACACCGTGATCCCTATGATAACCGCCAATATTACCTCGTAAGCTGCACCTTTAACCCCTTGCGCAATTACAAAGTTAGCGTCGAAAGTGACGGCAAAAATTTTGTTGTAAAAGAATACGAATACCGCTAAAACGACCGCCGCCAGAACCGCGCATGAAATCACGTCGGATATGGTAAGCGTCAATATTGAGGTTGAACCGAACAAGGATGCGCAAACGTCGCCCGAAACGTTGCTTGACGATGAATATGTGTTGACTAAAAAATATCCGAGCGCTAAAGAGCCGACTGAAATCGCGGCTATTTTAGCGTCGCCCGCAATTCTGCTGTTTCGTCTCGGAACCAACAATAGTATAGCCGTGATAATCGTAATCGGCATAACTATGTAAATATTGTTTGAAACATTCGCCACAACGGCTATCGCCGTCGCAGAAAACGCGATATGGGACAAGCCGTCGCCCAGATAGGAATACCGTTTCAAAACGAGAGGCACTCCTACCACGGCGGAAACCAATGAAATTAAAATGCCGACGATAAACGCGTATCTGACGAACGGAAAATGCAAATAATCAATGATGGTCATGCGCGCCTTCCTTTTCGTTTCGAAACGAGAGGCACTCCTACCACGGCGGAAACCAATGAATTTAAAATGCCGACGATAAACGCGTATCCGACTAACGGGAAACGCAAATAATCAAAGACTGTCATGCGCGCCTTCCTTTTCGACGAACTCGTTTTTCGCAAGAAAATCACATTTTCCGCATTTGCATACCCTTAAAATATGCGTTGCGTTATCAACGGCGGAATCTACGTCGTGCGATATGGTAACGACGGTTAAGCCCTCTTGCTTATTCAACTCGGCGACGATATTATACATTTCTTTCGTCGCGTTAGGGTCAAGCCCCGCATCCGGTTCGTCCATAAACAACACTCGCTTTGCCGAAACCAACGCTCTTGCAAGCAACACCCGTTGTTGTTGTCCGCCGGATAACTCTCTGAAACATTTCCGCTTTATATCCATTAGACCAAGCTTTTGAATATAGCGGTTCGCTCTTTCCTTTTGTGATTTATTATAAAACGGACGGAGCCCGCAGGCGTTTAACGCGCCGGAAAGGACTATTTCAAAAACGCTTGACGGGAAATCGCTCTTAATATCCTTTTGCTGCGGCAAATACCCGAATTCTTTTCTGCTTATATTGTTATCGATCTCTACGACTCCGCCGAGAGGACTTTGCAAACCCAATATCGTTTTTATAAGCGTGCTTTTGCCGGCGCCG
>JAITEJ010000007.1 GCA_031282095.1 Clostridiales bacterium | reverse complement strand
TGATTGCCGCGCAGGATTATTCGGTTGTGTGCGCCGCGGGAGGAGTTATAGCGTTCAAATACGGAAAAGTTGAATTCCCGAACGGCGTTGACCATGCGTCCATAAGAGGGACTACGTTCCCATCCGCGAAGTGCGATCTCCATGTGTTTATCATGCGCGCACTGTAATAGGAATTATGTTCCCATACGAAGTATACCGCGATTCCTCGCGCGTTGACCGTGCGCGCGCCGTAAGAGGAATTATAACCGCGCTAACGAATATTTGAGACGGCGGAGGGTTTCGGATTTTCCCAACAGGTCGAACATTTCAAACGCGCCGCCGGGGGTGGACGAACGACCGGTGACGGCTATGCGCGCGGACCAAAGCAGTTGACCTTTTTTGAAACCGGAGGTTTCGGCAAAAGCGGAAAGGGTATCGTGAATGGATTGGAGCGACCAGTCGGATATACCTTCGGCAATCGGAATCAGCGCCGTCAAAGCGGCTTTAGCGACGGACGGATCGACTTTCTGTTTTTGATTTAAGTAAAGGGATTGATCAAAATCGCCGAATTCCTCAAGAAAATCGACGGCGGCGGGTATATCGGATAGAATCTCAACGCGCGGCTGTAAAAGAGGGGACAACTTTGCGAAGTCATACTTGCCGTATAATTTGCTTTTGGCGAAGAAAGGTTCGGAGAGGCGTCCGAACTCCTCTGCAGGCAGCTCTTTAATGTATTGAGCGTTGAGCCAGCGCAACTTAGGTTCATCGAAAATGCTTCCGGATTTGGTTATACCGGTTATATCGAAAGCGTCGATCAACTCGGAGAAGCTCAGTTTTTCGCGGTTGTCTCCGGGACTCCAACCCAAAAGCGCGATGTAATTCACTATTGCTTCGGACAGGTATCCTTTCTTTATAAAGTCGTCAAAGTTCGCGTCGCCGTGCCTCTTGGAAAGCTTATGCTGCGCGTCGCGCATGATGAGCGGCAGATGTATATAGGCGGGGCGTTCCCACCCGAAAGCGTCGTATAAGAGGTTATATTTAGGCGTACTTGAAAGATACTCGCTGCCGCGGAACACATGACTGATTTTCATGAGACGGTCGTCGATTACGTTCGCGAAATTGTATGTGGGCAAGCCGTCGCTTTTGATGAGTATATTATCCTCTAAATCCGCGAAGTCAACGGATATTTCGCCGAAAACCAGGTCTGTATAGCTTGAAACGCCGTTTAAAGGTATGTTTTGGCGAATAACGTAGGGCTCGCCCGCCGCAAGCCGCCGCTCGATTTCCTCTTTCGGCAAGTGTAGGCAATGTTTGTCGTATTTGCCGTAGATTTTTTCTCCGCCGCCGCTTTGCTTCTCGGCAAGCTCTTCCAAGCGCTTCTTAGAACAGAAACAGTAATACGCGCCGCCTAAGTCGATAAGCTTTTTTGCGTACTCTAAATATATATCTTTGCGGTCGCTTTGCACGTAAGGACCGTAGGCGCCGCCCGTGTCGGGTCCTTCGTCGTGGTTTATGCCGCACTCGGCAAGCGTTTGATAAATTACCTCGGTCGCGCCCGGCACAAGACGCTCCTGATCCGTGTCCTCTATGCGCAGTATGAACGCGCCGTTATGCTTGCGCGCGAAAAGGTAGCAGTAAAGCGCGGTGCGCAGGTTGCCTATGTGCATGAATCCCGTGGGACTCGGAGCGAATCTTGTGCGTATCTCTTTCATGTCTGTGACCTTGCCGGGTTTGACGGAAAACCCGTTTCAGTTGTTTAATTTTTATACAGTATATAACATTTTCGCCCGAAGGGCAAGAAAAACCTGCGGTTAATGCGGATGTGAATAATTAAAAAAGTTCGGACGATATGGTGCCGGGCGTTTTTGATTTTGTCCGCGAAGAAATTTTATGCCGACTCCCTTCGGACAAGAAAACTACGGCTGACGTGGGGGGTGAATAATTAAAAAAGTTCGGACGATATAGGGCAAGGCGCTTTTGATTTTGTCCGCAAAGAAAATTTTCACCGACTTTATCTCCTCCGTATTTTATATATAACTCAAATTTATTTACGCGATTAAAAAAATACCGCGGTATCGCTTGACCTATTATCCGCATATTGGTAAAATTAAAACGCATGGTGATAAGAATGCGCGAAAGAACGATTAAAAAGCGGAGGTACTGAGAATGCTTATCGTAGGGCTCGGGAACGAAGGCGGTAAATATAAAAAAACCTATCATAACATAGGCTTTATGGTTATAGACGAGTTGGCTGACAGATTGGGCGTCAAGGTGAAGAGCAAGGAATGTCAGGCGGTTACCGGCGTTTATTACGGCGACGACGACAAGGCGGTGCTGGCTAAGCCCGTAACCATGATGAATTTGTCGGGAGAGGCGGTGTATGAGCTTATGGGGCGTTATAAGCAGAAAAACGGCGAATTGATTGTCGTTCACGACGATTTCGCTTTGCCCGCGGGACAAATCCGCATTCGCAAGGACGGCGGCGCCGGCGGTCATAACGGCATAAAGAACGTGATTCTGAACATTGAAACGCCCTATTTTACGCGTTTTCGTAT